>CAZDRS010000087.1:0-8942 GCA_964507585.1 uncultured Dechloromonas sp. | reverse complement strand
TGCCGGCCTGGGAGGCCAGCCTTTCCGTGCTGGGCACGCCGGTCGTCGCCATCCTTTCCTCGCGTCTGACCTTCGGCGAGGCGTTCAAGACGACTGAAGTGGCGGGCATCCTGCTTATCGGCGGCGGTCTGATTTTGCTATCGTTGTTGAGTTGGGCCGCCAGCCGGCGCAGCCCGGCGCCGCGCCCGGAGGCATCCGGCTAACCGGAGCAAACCCTGTCGAAAGGCCGCCACTTCCATGGTCTGGCCGCCATGCCCCATCCACGAGGAAACCTCATGTCCCATCTGTTCGATTTCAGCTACAGCAACCCGACCCAGATCGTTTTCGGCACCAATGCCTTTGCCAAGCTGGGCAGCCTGATTCCGCCCCATGCCAAGGTCTTGCTGCTCTGCGGCGGTGGTTCGATCAAGTGCAATGGCGTGTATGAGCAGGTCATGCAGGGGCTGGCCGGGCGCCAGGTGGTCGAGTTTGCCGGCGTCGAGCCCAATCCGACGCTGGAAACGCTGGAGCGGGCCGTGGCACTGGTACGCGAGCAGGGCGTCGATTTCATTCTTGGCGTCGGGGGCGGCTCGGTGTCCGACGGTGCCAAGTACATTGCCTGCGCCGCCCTTTACGACGGCGACGGCTGGGATATCGTCAGCGGCAAGCATTTCCCCAAGCAGGCTTTGCCGGTCGGTATCGTGCTGACCTTGCCGGCCACCGGTTCGGAGTCGAATGTCGGTGCCGTCGTGACGCGCCAGGCAAGCCACCAGAAGAAGGTTTTCTACGTGCCGCCGGCCAGGCCGCGTTTTGCCATCCTCAACCCGAACGTGATGAGCAGCCTGCCGGATCGCCAACTGGAAAACGGCATCGTCGATGCCTTCGTTCATGTCTGCGAGCAATACCTGACCTACCCGGTCGGCGCGCTGGTGCAGGATGGCTATGCGGAGGCGGTGATGAAGGCGCTCAAGACTCTGGCCGATACCTTCGAGCAGCGCCGCGAAACCACCTGGCAGCAAAACCTGATGTGGGCAGCCAACCAGGCGCTATGCGGCGTGATCGGCGTTGGCGTGCCACAGGACTGGATCACCCACCGCATCGCCGTCGAGCTGACGGCCCTGTGGGGCATCGACCACGGCCGTACGCTGAGCATCATCCAGCCCTGGCTGCTGCGCGAGTTGATCGAAGCCAAGCGCGCCAAGCTGGAACAACTGGGCCGCAATGTCTTCGGTCTGGCTCAGCCGAGCGCCGAAGATACTATCGCCGCCATCGAAGCCTTCTACCGCAGTCTGCGCATGCCACTGCACCTGCGCGATGCCGGCGTGACCGAGGCCGATGCGGCCGAGCGTGTCTGGCAGGCTGTGCAGGAGCACGGCAATGCGGCGCTCGGTACGCACGCCGAGGTTGATGCGGCCAAGACGGAGCGCATCGTCAGAGCGGCGTGCGCCTGAGGGGGCAGTAGGTATTTCTGGAATATTTGCCGAAATGGTATAAAGTTCAGGGTGTAGATGTATCCAGTCGAGGTGAGGTTATGGCCATCCAATCAGTGACTTCCAGTATCAGCGCCTACGCCAGCAGCGGAACGCAGGCGAGTCAGGCCAAGCAGGCCGAACAGGCGCAGCAGACACGTCAGGCCGAGGAGCAACCCAAGCCTGCAGAGCGTGTCGAACGCAAGGAAGAGCCGCAGCGTCCGGTCGTCAACGCGCAGGGGCAGCAGACAGGCACCCTGATCAACGTGATTGCCTGACGACAGCGGGTCTTTGATCGGGGGATCGTTATGCCGGCCGCTTCCGTATCCGCTTCGCAAGCAAGCAGTGCGATCTGGGGGCAACTGCAGCAGCAACAGGCGCAGCGCAACGCCGACCAGGCAGAGCAGCGAGCCAGGTCGTTGCAGGGGCAGGCCAGGGCTGCGCAAAGCGAGGCGGATCGTGCCCAGGAAAACGCCCGTAACCTGCAGGTCGAATCGAATACCGCGCAGAGCGAGGCGGGCGAAGCAAAACGCAATCTGGTGGCGATGCGCTCCTTGCAGGACGTGCAAACGCAATTCAGCGACTTGCGCCAGCAGATCGGCAAGATTCTGAAGCCCGAGACCACCACGGAAACAACGGCTTTGGCACCGGTGGTCAATGCCTACGGCCAGGAAACGGGTACAGTGGTCAATGTGACTGCCTGAGTGTGGCTTGAACGGGATCAGGCAAGGGCGCTTCGAGCGCCCTTTTTCATGGGCTTTGCCATTCGTTTGGAATGTATTGGAATGGGTCAGGAAGGAGTTGTGTCGTGCTAAGCAATCATTGGTGTGCATCGGTCGATGTCACCGTCCAGTTGCGGACGGGTTGTAACCCGCTGGAAAAGCATGGGCCGCAGGCTGTCGTGGTGCATGCCGATGCCTGGGCACCGATGGAAGCGGTCGGCAACCCGCACGACATCCGCCAAGTGGTCGATTACGAAGTGATTTTCCTGGCCATTCGCAAGCTGGAGGAGAACGATCACTGCGAATGCCTGGAGTCGAGCATCCTGGAGGTCATGGATGCCATCTTCGGCATCGCCATCGTCAGTTCCGCCTTCGTTTCCATGCATAAGCCGCATGTCTATAACGGCCAGGGCACGCCGGCCATTTCCTTGTCCATGACCCGCGAGCAATGGCAAAAGATGCGGGGCTGATTTCGGCCATCGGGGCTGTCTCGGCCAATGGCATGATCGGCCTGGATGGCTGGTTGCCTTGGGATATTCCCGAGGAATTGGCCTATTTCGAGCGGACGGTGGCGGGGGCGGCATTGGTCATCGGCCGGCTGACCTACGAGTCCATGGATGTCGTGCCGGAGGATTCCTTCATCGTGTCGCGGCAAAGCGACCTGGTCGTTCGCCCTGGCTGCCGGCGCGTCGATTCGGCCGAAGCCGGGCTGCGGGGGGCGCTGGCGACCGGCAAGCCAGTCTTCGTTATCGGCGGTGCCTCGCTGTATGCGGCCGCCTGGCGCTATTGCCAGCGTTTCTACCTGACGCGCATCGAGCAGGCATTCGTGGGCGATTCGCAGTTTCCCGAAACGATCGATTTCAACGGCTGGGTTGTCGAAAGCGAGGCGGTCAGGGCGTTGCGCGAATACAAGACGGGCGAGGACGTCAGCTGTCGTTTTTTGGTGTATCGACAAAAAAATCCCTTGCCCCTTCCCGGCATCGATTGCAATTCAGCCATTGGCTGAGCAGAATGTTCCGAAACTCTAACGAGAAGCGTTGGCGAGTGGAGACAATGCCCGAGCAGAATGCCCGCTATAGGTACCATCTGTGGATCGCCCTGATTTCCCTGGTCGTCGGCGGCTTCATTTTGCTTGCCTATGTGTTGTGGTCGGCTTACCAGGATGTCTGGGGCGAGTCGCGCTCGATAGCCAGCAGCCAGGCAGAACTGGTGGTGGCGCGTTTCGACGCCACGCTGCGCCGCGTTGAATCCACGCTGGACGACCTGGCCGTGCGAATTCCGCCCGACGCGTTCGTGGCCAACAATGCCACGCGCCATCGTCAGTTGATCGAAGCCGAACTGGAGCGTTCGCGTCATGCCTTTCCCGAGGTGGCCGGATTCCGCGTCATCGACGTCAATGGCGATGTGCTCTATCGTTCCGGCGGTGGCGACTACGTCAACCTGGCCGACCGTTCGTATTTCAGGATACCGAAGGAACAGGTAGGGGTCGGGATTGTCTTTTCCGAGGTCATCATTTCCCGGCTCACCGGTCGGCCGACACTGGTTGCCGCACGTGCGGTGCGCACGGCGGATGGCCGCTTTCTGGGCGTAATGAGCGCGGCCATCGAACTGTCCTATTTCGAAGCGCTTTTCAAATCGGTGCGGCTCGGTGAAGCCGGGGCACTCGCCATTCGGCGCAGCGATTTGCACACGCTGGTCGTCCGTCATCCGCCTGTGCCGGGTGAGTTCAACCGACCGCTCGAAGCGTCGCATCCGATCCAGCACAGCCTGCAGGCGGGCGAGCGGCGCGGCGTACTCGAATTCAGGGCGCAGGTGGACGGTATCCGGCGGGTTTATGGCTTCCAGGTACTCGACCATTATCCGTTCTACGTGCTGGCCGGCCTGGCCGAAACGGATGTGATGGCGGCCTGGCGCCAGCGCGTGTTGCTGGTGGGCTTGCTGGGTGGCCTGCTGTTCGCCGGTTTGACGGCAGTTGTCATTGGCCTGTTCCGCTCGCAGCGGCGCGAGCAGGCGGTCGCCGAGGAGTTGTTGCGCAACGATGAGCAACTGAATGCCGCCCAGCGCATTGCACAGCTCGGCAGTTGGGAAATTGCCTTGCCGAGCCGGCGTATCTTCTGTTCCGCAGAACTGTTCCGTATCTTCGAGATTCCCGAGGCGGCGCAGGCGGGGGTGACCTACGACGACTTCATGGCCCACGTTCATCCCGACGACCGGGCGATGGTGGACAAGGCCTTGCTGGGCGTGATCGATACGCAGCAGCCGGCTTCGCTAAGGCATCGCCTGCTTTTGCCCGACGGGCGCATCAAGTACGTGCTCGAATGCTGCGAGGCCGAGTATGCCGAAGATGGCAAGCCGCTGAAAGTGATCGGCTCCTCGCAGGATGTCACGGTCGAGCAGGAAATGAGCTCGCAGATGCAACTGCTGGCCAGCGCGGTGCAGTTCAGCGGCGAGGCGATCCTGATTACCGATGCCGAAAACCGCATTCTCACGGTGAATCCCGCATTCACCCGTTTGACCGGCTATGAGCCCGACGAGGCCATCGGGCGCAACCCGCGCTTCCTGTCGGCCGGCCGGACGACGGCGGAGGAGTACGCGCAGCTATGGATGAGCTTGAAGGAGCGCGGCTTTTGGCAAGGTGAAATCTGGGATCGCCGCAAGGACGGTGGCGTCTATCCGAAGTGGATGTCGATCTCGGTTATTCGCGGCGAAGATGGCGCCATTCGCTATTACGTTGCCCATTTCACCGATGTTTCCTCAGAGCGGGCAGCCGAGGAGCGCCTGCATCACATTGCCCACCACGATGTGCTGACCGGCCTGTTCAACCGTTTCAGCCTGAAGGGCCACCTCGATCAGGCACTGGCAGCAGCAAGGCGGGATGGCTCGCGGGTGGCGCTGTTGTTCATCGACCTGGATCGCTTCAAGACCATCAACGACACGCTGGGCCATCATGTCGGCGACGAGTTGCTGATCGAAGTCGGCAAGCGCCTGCAGGAAACGGTGCGCGAGAGCGATGTGGTCGCCCGGCTGGGTGGCGACGAATTCGTGATCATGCTGACCGGCATCGAGCACAGTGCCGCTGTGGCGGTGGTTGCCGAAAAGCTAGTGTTCAATATTGGCCACACCTACCAGATCGGCGGTTTCGATCTATACACCTCGCCAAGCATCGGTATCGCCATTTATCCGACCGACGGGCAGGATGGCGAAACGCTGATGAAGAACGCCGATGCCGCGATGTACCACGCCAAGATGGCGGGGCGGAACAACTTCCAGTTCTTCGACCAGAAGATGAACGATGCCGCGGTCGACCGCTTGAAGATCGAGCATGCCCTGCGCCTGGCGCTGGCCAACGACGAATTCTGCCTCTATTACCAGCCCGTCATCGACCTGCGCAGTGGCCGGGTATCCGGTGTCGAGGCGCTGGTGCGCTGGCAGCGTCCCGAGCGGGGCTTGCTGTCTCCGGCCCGCTTTATCGGCGTGGCGGAAGAAACCGGCCTCATCCAGCCGCTTGGCGAATGGGTGCTCTGGGCCGCCTGCCGGCAACTGGCGGATTTCCGCGCTGCCGGCTTGGATGAGTTGCGCATGGCGATCAACATTTCGGCCATCCAGATGCGCAATGGCAACCTGCCTCTGCTGGTGCGCGGCATCATCCAGGCCTATGAACTGCCGCCGGAACGGATCATGTTCGAAATCACCGAGTCGGCCGCCATGGAGCAGCCAACCGAGACGGTTCGCATTCTCGACTTGCTGCATGACATGGGGGTCAGCATTGCCATTGACGACTTCGGCACCGGGTACTCGTCCCTGAGCTACCTGCACATGTTCCCGATCAACCACCTCAAGCTCGACCGTTCCTTCGTTGCTGAAATCGGTGACGAGACCGATGGTTCGGTCATCTGCGATGCAACCATCGGTCTCGCCCACAGCCTGGGCCAGAAGGTGGTGGCGGAGGGCATCGAGACCGAAGAGCAACTGGCCTACCTGAAACAGATCAACTGCGATATGGGGCAGGGCTATCTGTTCAGCCATCCACTGCCGCCCGACGAGGTCGTCGCTTTCATTCGCCAGCGCAACGCCTGAAAAACGCTTGCATTGCGTTTTCGTTTTCCCTATGATTCAAACGAACGTATGAATCATAGGAGACAGCCATGGTCGAAGTCCGCTCGGCAGATACCCGCGAACGCATTCTGGATGCCGGAGAGCGCCTGTTCATGGCGCACGGCTACGAAGGTACCTCGATGCGCCAGATTACCGGCGAGGCCGGCGTCAATCTGGCGGCGGTGAATTACCACTTCGGCTCGAAAGAGTCGTTGATGCAGGAGGTTTTCCGGCGTCGCCTGGATTGGCTCAACGAAGAGCGCATGCGCGTGCTCGATGAAATGGAAGCTGAGGCGGCAGGCAAGGCGCTCAGACCGTCGCAGATCGTCGATGGTTTCTTCGGCACGCTGTTGCGCATGGCCGGTGACGAGAAGCGCGGCGGGGTGACCTTCCTGCGCCTGTTGGGTCGCACGCTGACCGAGCCCTCCGAGTTCATTCGTGCCTTCCTGGCCCATGAATACCAGACGGTGATGGATCGCTACAAGGAAGCCTTGTTCAAGGCGCTGCCCGAAGTGCCCAAGGCCGAGATTGTCTGGCGCTTCCACTTCATGCTCGGCGCCACCTCCTACGCCATTGCCGGCACCGATGCCCTGCGCCTGGTGACCGACTGGCAGATAGAGGAAGAGGATTCGACCGACCGCCTCGACCGCTTGGTGCCGCGCCTGATGTCATTCCTGCTCGGTGGTTTGCGCGCCCCCTTGCCACAGTTTTAACCCGCCGCCGTCGACGGCTCGCAATCGACAGAACAAAAGACCTAAAAAGGAGTAGACAGCAATGTTCAACAGCACGATCCCTCTGCTGGGCATCACCATCCTGGTGGTTTTGGCCGGGTTGTTCCTCGTCCGGCCAATTCGCCGGGCGCTGATCACCCGGCCCATTTTTTCCACCTACCGCAAGGTTTTGCCACAGATGTCCGACACCGAGCGCGATGCGCTCGAAGCCGGTACCGTCTGGTGGGAAGGCGAACTTTTCCGCGGCAAGCCGGACTGGCAAAAGCTGCACGCCTACCCGGTGCCCAAGCTGACGCCGGCCGAGCAGTCCTTCCTCGACAACGAATGCGAGGAAGCCTGCCGCCTGGTCGATGACTGGAAGGTGACGCACGAACTGTACGACCTGCCGCACGAAGCCTGGCGCTACATCAAGGACAAGGGCTTCCTCGGCATGATCATCCCGAAGAAGTACGGCGGCCTGGAATTCTCGGCCTACGCGCACTCGCAGGTGGTGACCAAACTGTCGACGCGTTCTTCCGCGCTGTCGGTATCGGTCATGGTGCCGAACTCGCTCGGCCCGGCCGAACTGCTGCTGCACTACGGTACCGAGGAGCAGAAAAACCATTACCTGCCGCGCCTGGCCAAGGGCATCGAGGTGCCGGCCTTCGCGCTGACCAGCCCGTGGGCCGGTTCCGACGCGGCGTCCATTCCGGATACTGGCGTCGTCTGCAAGGGCATGTACCAGGGCAAGGAAGTGCTCGGCATGCGCGTCAGTTGGGACAAGCGTTACATCACGCTGGCCCCGGTGTGCACGGTGTTCGGCCTGGCCTTCCACTTGTTCGATCCGGACGGCCTGCTCGGCGACAAGAAGCACATCGGCATCACCTGCGCGTTGGTGCCGTACGACCATCCGGGTGTCGATACCGGTCGTCGCCACTTCCCGCTCAACGCCATGTTTATGAACGGCCCGACGCGTGGCAAGGAAGTCTTCATGCCGCTCGATTTCATCATCGGCGGCCCGAAGATGGCCGGCCAGGGCTGGCGCATGCTGATGGAGTGCCTGGCTGCCGGGCGCTCGATCTCGCTGCCGTCGTCCAACACCGGCATGGCGCAGATGACGGCCCGTGCCGTCGGCGGTTACGCCCGCGTCCGTTCGCAATTCAAGATGGCCGTTGGCAAGTTCGAGGGCGTCGAGGAAGCGCTGACCCGCATCGGCGCCTACACCTACATGATGGATGCCGTGCGCAAGATGACGGCCGGCGCCGTCGATCTTGGCGAAAAGCCGTCCGTCGTTTCGGCCATCGCCAAGTACCACGTCACCGAGCGTGCTCGCCAGGTGGTCAATGACGGCATGGATGTCATTGGCGGCAAGGGTATCTGCCTTGGCCCCAACAACTTCCTCGGCCGTGCCTACCAGCAGGTGCCGGTGGCGATCACCGTCGAAGGCGCCAACATCCTGACCCGTTCGCTGATCATCTTCGGGCAGGGCGCCATCCGTTGCCACCCCTACCTGTTGCCGGAAATGCAGGCAGCACAGAATCCGGACGCGAAGAAAGGCCTGGTCGATTTCGACAAGGCATTGTTCGGCCATATCGGCTTCACCATCAAGAACTGCCTGCGCGCCCTGTGGTTGGGCATGACCGGCTCGCACTTCGTTGGGGTCAATACCGACGTGGCGCCGGAAATGAAGCGCTACTACCAGCAACTGACGCGTTTTTCGGCCGCTTTCGCCTTTCTGTCCGACGTTTCGCTGCTGGTGCTGGGCGGCAGCGTCAAGCGCCGCGAGAAGCTGTCGGCGCGCCTGGGCGACATCCTGGCCCAGATGTACCTGATTTCCTGCACGCTGAAGCGCTACGAAGCCGAAGGCCGCAAGAAGGAAGATGCCGCGCTGGCTCACTGGGCGATCTGGGATGCCATGTACAAGGCGCAGCAGGCCTTCGACGGCGTCATCGCCAACTTCCCGGTGC
>CAZDRS010000086.1:0-9105 GCA_964507585.1 uncultured Dechloromonas sp. | reverse complement strand
GGTTAGAGCAGAGGACTCATAATCCTTTGGTCCACGGTTCAAGTCCGTGCGGGCCCACCAAAAATGCCGAATGGCCTGCGAGAAATCGCAGGCCATTTGCTTTTGGGGCGCGCCTCGTCCGGTGATGCGCTCATATAATGGTTATTTCGCCCCCCTCCACGGAGTTCGCCTTGTCTCGCAAAATTCCTGTCCTGCTTACCCTGCTGATGCTCAACGGCCTGGCGCTTGCCGACATCAAGATTGGCGTCATCGCCTCGTCGACCGGCCCGACGGCCGTGGTCGGCATTCCGCAGAAGCAGACCGTCGCCCTGCTGCCGACCGAGATCGCTGGCCAGAAGGTGGAGTACGTGGTGCTTGACGATGCCTCCGATCCGACCAATGCCGTTACCAACGTCAAGAAGCTGATTTCCGAACAGAAAGTCGACGCGCTGATCGGCCCGACAACGACGCCGGCGGCGCTGGCCATGCTCGATTTCGTGGCAGAGTCGAAAACACCGCTGGTCACCACGGTTGGCTCGTCGTCGATCATCCTGCCGATGGACGACAAGAAGAAGTGGGTGTTCAAGACGACGCAGAATGACGACCTGATCGCCGAGGCGCTGATCGAGCATATGGCGACGCACGGCGTGAAGACGCTGGGCTTCATTGGCTTTAATGACCCTTACGGCGAAAACTGGTTCAAGGTCTTCGGCGCCATGGCCGAGAAATCCGGCCTCAAACTGGTGGCCAGCGAGCGTTTCAACCGCACCGACCAATCGGTAAGCGGGCAGGTGCTGAAGGTCATCGCCACCCGGCCGGATGCCGTGCTGATCGCCGCCACTGGTGGCCCGGCCGTGCTGCCGCAGATCAGCCTGCAGGAAAAGGGCTACAAGGGCCGCATCTACCAGACGCACGGCGTGGCGACCAACGATTTCATCCGCATCGGCGGCAAGGCGGTCGAAGGCACGCTGATGGCCGGTGGCCCGATGCTGGTTGCCTACGACCTGCCGGGCGGCAGCCCGATCAAGGCCATTGCCCAGGGCTACATCAAGGCCTACGAGACGAAGTACGGTGCCGGTACGATGTCCACCTTCGGCGCCAACACCTACGACGCCGGCCTGCTGCTGCAGAAAGCCATCCCGACCGCGCTGAAAAAGGCCAAACCGGGCTCGCCGGAGTTCCGCGAGGCATTGCGCGACGCCTTGGAGCAATCGAAGGAGGTGGTCGGCGCCCAGGGCGTGTTCACCATGAGTGCACAAAACCACAACGGCATGGATCAACGCGCCCGTGTGATGATGACCGTGAAAGACGGCAAGTGGGTTCTGCTCAAGGAGTAAGGTGGCTTTTCACCCATCACCCGCAGGGGCCGGCCGGTAAGTGCCGGCCCTTTTGCTTGGTACGGCTTCAGCGTTCGCTCAGCCGTTTACCGAACGAAACCGCATAAGCCGGCGAGCGGAATTGCAGCACCGGGTCGGCCGTCGGCTGGATGCCCGGCGCCATGACGAGCGGGTCGAAGTTGATCGCTTCGCACGGCGCACCCTTCTGGGCTTCAGCACTGCGGATGGTCAGCGTGCCGGCCTTGATGCGCGGGCGCTCAGCCGGCCAGAGGACGGTCGGGTCGGTCTCGCTGTCGCCCGGCCGGCCAATGCTCACCATCATGTCCCAGCGCACTGCCCCCTGTTTTGTCCGCGCGATCAGCGCCGCCTCGAGGAAGTTGGCGCCGGCCGTCTTCAGTTCGTCGTCACTCAGGCGCTTTTCGCCATCCTGCGGGACGAACTGCCAGCGCACCGGCGTGACCCTGCCCTTCTTGTCGACGAATTTGAAGGTGTGGATGCCCCAGTAGCTGCTGCTGGCGTAGCTGGCCGGCGGGTTGTTGGTCGCCAGGTATTCCGCCTGCGCCAGGTTGTCCGGATGGCTGGCCTTGAAGGCCTTCATCTTTTCGGGGTCTGGTTTACCGGTCGCCGGATCGGGCTGCAGCGCCTGCATCAGGTCGAGGAAGGTCTGCGGATTGGCGGCACCGAACATCGGCGTGTTGAGCATGGTGATGTGATGCAGCAGCCCCTTCGGCAACTGGAATTCGAGCGCCATGCCGCGGCCGCTTTTGGCAACGTCCGGCGCTTTCGGATTGCCACCGGATAGTGAAAAGCGCGCCACGACCGGCACCGGCTTGCCCGAGAACAGAAGCGAATTGCTGAGTTTGGCCGCCTCCCGGGTGCCGACAAACTCCCCGGACGCGCAAGTACCCTTGATATGGTTGCGCCGTTCGCCCGGCATCACGCCAAAAGCGCTCTCGATGGCGCCGACGACCTGGCCGGCATCGGGTTGCGTATCCGCCGCCAGGGCCGCGGGAGGAATCAGGATGGCCAGGGCCAGCGCAGGCCCGGAAAACGTGCTTTTCTGCATGGGGAACTCCTTGGGGTGAAGTCGTTGTGTCGGGTTTATTTTTGTTCCAGCTGGTCGTAGACCGCAGTGGCCACCTTGGCCAGTTCGCCTTTATCGATGCCGGCCGACAGGGCATAGCCGAACTTGCCATCTACCCAGTAGAAGACGTTGACCGGGCCTTCACGGGCAAAACGGAAGCCGGTATCGCGTTTCTCGGTATCTTCGGTGGTGACATACAGCGTCATGCGCTGGCCGCTGGCGTCGTGGTACATGAACTGGGCGACCGGGCCGCTGTTGCCGGGTAGCAGCCGGCCGCCAACCAGCTCGTAGCCAAGCGCGCCCAGCTTGGGCGGCCGGATCGGCGTACCAAGCCGTTTGCTCAGCCATTTGACCAGGGCCTCTTCCTGGTCGGCCGCAATCTCCACCGGGCGGCGCACATCCGGGCTGTAAACAACATGGGCAACGGCCGCCTGATGCGACAACGGCACCAGGCGCGCCACGTGTTCCCCCTGCAGGTAATGGCCATGCGCCAGCCAGCCACCGCCCCCCCCCAGGGCGGCGATGAGCACGCTGGCTGCCAGCCGTTGCCACAGGCCGCCACGCCAGCCACCACCGGCCGGCGCCCTGAGCGGCTGCACCGTCAGGGATTGCAGGCGCTCAGGCAAGGGTTCGTCGAGCACCGGCTCGAACAGCGCCTTGAGCGCCTGCTTCTGGGTGCGATAGGCTGCGACCCGCTCGGCATCGGCCGGATGCCGGGCCAAGTGTTCCGCCACTGCCGCCTGGCGCTCCGGGGGCAGGGCATCATCGATGTAGGCGTGCAGTTCGTCTTCGGTTATTGGCGAGGTCATCGGACGACCCTCAGGTTGGCAGTTGGCTGGCGGCCATCCATGACCAGGCGCAGCCGTTCGCGTCCGCGCGACAGGCGGGACATCACGGTGCCGACGGGAATGCCCAACAGGGCGGCAATATCGGCATAGCTCATTTCCTCCAACGCAACGAGGAGCAGAATCTGACGCTGTTCCTCGGGCAACTGGCGGAGGGCGGATTCGAGATCCATCATTTCCAGGCGGTCGGTTTGCGTGGCCCGCACCGGCACCGTGGCGGCCTCTTCCTCATCGAGCGAGGTGGTCGCCAGGCCACCCCGCCGCAACTGGTCGACGCGCAGGTTGTGCATGATGCCGAACAGCCAGGCGCGCAGGTCGCTGCCCGGCCGCCATTGGGCAAGCCGGCTCCAGGCGCGTTCCAGGGTGTCCTGCACGAGATCGTCCGCCGCCGCGCGGTCGCCGAGCATCGCCCGCGCGTAGCGGCGCAGGCGGGGCAGTTCGGCGAGGATGGCGCGGCTGTCCACGTTTCCGGGTTACGGCTTGGCGGCGTGCCAGGCGTTGTTGAAACCGTCGCCGCTCTTGTCGCCCGGCTTCTGATCCTTGACCCAGTAGTAGAGCGGCTTGCCCTTGAAGGCCCACTGCTTCTTGCCATCGTCGCGCACGACGATGCTGTAGTCGCCGCTCGCCATGGCGCCGTCCATCGCGAACAGCGGTGGCCAGTTGGTGGCACAGGGGCCGTTGCACAGGCTCTTGCCGCTGCCGGCGGCATCCTTGTCGAAGGTGTACAGGGTCATGCCGTTGGCGCCGGTCAATACGCCATCTGCCACGTTGGCCGGGACGGCGGCGTGCATCCCGCTACCGGCACAGGCGGCCAGCATCAATGACGCCAGCAGCGCGCCGATCAGGTTGGTTGTTTTCATGGTGGTCTCCGTTGGTTTTGGGGTGCTACACCCTCGTTAACGGATAAGACCATCGTTTTATTCCCTAAGTTTTTCCAAGGCGCCACAAGGAGGTGACTTCGGCCGCCCGCGCCGCATGCAGCGGATCGCTCGCATCCTGGGCCTTGGGGTGCTTCGGGCGGGTATCGAGCCGGTCGATGACCTTGAGCCCGGCTGCGGCGATCCACGCCAGCAATTGTTCGCGCGAACGCAGGCCGAGCCGTTCGGCGATATCGGAAATAATCAGCCAGCCCTCGCCGCCGTCGGTCAGATGGGCCGCCAGCCCCCCCAGGAAGCCGCGCAGCATGCGCGAATCGGGGTCGTACACGGCATACTCGACCGGGGAGGTCGGTTGGGCTGGCAACCACGGCGGATTGCAGACAACCAGCGGCGCCCTGCCTTCCGGGAACAGGTCGGCCTTGATGATTTGGACGTTTGCCGACAAACCCAGCCGCTCGATATTCTCGGTGGCACAGGCCAATGCCCGCGCATCCTGATCGGTGGCGACAATTTGCTGCACACCGCGCCGGGCCAGCACGGCAGCGATGATGCCCGAGCCGGTGCCGATGTCGAAAGAGACATCACAGCCAGCCGGCAGCGGCGCCGAGGCAACCAGATCGACGTACTCGCCGCGCACCGGCGAGAACACGCCGTAATGCGGATGGATGCGCCCCTGTACGGCCGGCACCGGCACCCCCTTCTTGCGCCACTCGTGGGCGCTGATCACGGCGAGCAGTTCGCGCAGCGCAACCAACGAATCCTCACCGCCCGCCTCGCCGTAGGCGGCCTGGCAAGCCTCGGCCACCTCCTGCGCCCGGCGCAACGGCACCGTGTAATCGGCATTCAACGGCACCAGCAGGCGATTGAGCAGCGCCGCCCGCAGCCCCTGCGTTGCGCGATGGCGGGCAAAGGCCTCCGCCGGTGTCTTCGCCGCCTTGCCGCGCGGCGCGCCGAAACGGCGGTCGGCCCGTTTGGTCAGCGCCTGCATCAGGTGCCGCGCATTGACCCAGTCGCCGCGCCAGAGCAGGGCCGTGCCGGCTTCGAGCATGCGGTAGGCATCGTCGGCCGACGTGCGGTCGTCGGCAATGCGGATGTCGGCGTGCGGCGCGATGCCGGCTTCCGAGCGCCAGCGGGCAAGGCGTTCCTGGCCGGCTTCCTGCCAGCGGATTTCAGGGAGTTGAGTCGATTCCATGCCGCATTGTAGGGCACTTCCCGGATGCGCTTTAGTCATACAATCCCCGCATCCCCGGCCAACCCTGAACACCATGAAATTCGAAGGTACCGATAGCTACGTCGCCACGCGCGACCTGACCTTGGCGGTAAACGCCGCCGTCGCCCTGCAACGCCCGCTGCTCATCAAGGGCGAACCGGGCACCGGCAAGACGCTGCTCGCCGAGGAAGTGGCGCGGGCGCTGGACATGCCGCTGTTCCAGTGGCACGTCAAATCGACCACCAAGGCGCAGCAGGGCCTCTACGAGTACGACGCGGTGTCGCGGCTGCGCGACTCGCAGCTCGGCGACCCGCGCGTCGAGGACATCTCGCACTACATCGTGCATGGCGTGCTGTGGCAGGCCTTCGAATGCGAGCAGCCGTCGGTGGTGCTGATCGACGAGATCGACAAGGCCGACATCGAATTCCCCAACGACCTGCTGCGCGAACTCGACCGCATGGAATTCCACTGCTACGAGCTGCACCGCACCATCAAGGCCAGGCACCGGCCGCTGATCATCATCACCTCGAACAACGAGAAGGAACTGCCCGACGCCTTCCTGCGCCGCTGCTTCTTCCACTACATCAAGTTCCCGGACAAGGAGACCATGCAGCGCATCGTCGAGGTGCATTTCCCGGTGCTCAAGCATGAGTTGCTGAAGGAAGCGCTGGAAGTCTTCTTCGACCTGCGCGAAGTGCCCGGCCTGAAGAAGAAGCCGTCGACCAGCGAACTGATCGACTGGCTGAAACTGCTGCTCGCCGAAGACATTCCGCCGGAAGCCCTGCGCGCCAGGGAAGCGAAGGACGCCATCCCGCCGCTGCACGGTGCGCTGCTGAAAAATGAGCAGGACGTGCATCTGTTCGAACGCCTGGCGTTTATGAGCCGCCGCAAGTAAATGCTCGTCGACTTCTTCCTGCACCTGAAGTCGCGCCAGCTGCCGGTGTCGACCAAGGAACTACTGGCCCTGCTCGAAGCGCTTGAAGCACGGCTGGTCAGCGGCAGCCTGGACGATTTCTACCTGCTGGCACGCACCCTGCTGGTCAAGGACGAAGCCCTCTACGACCGCTTCGACCGGGCCTTCGGCGAATACTTCAAGGGCATCGAGGCGCTGCCCGGCTTCGACGCCATGGTGCCCGAGGAATGGCTGGAACTGGCCGCCCGCCGCCACCTGTCGGAAGCCGACCGCGCCCGCTTGCAGAAGCTGGGTTACGAGAAAGTGCTGGAGCAGTTGAAGGAAAGGCTGGCCGAGCAGAAGGAGCGCCACGCCGGCGGCAACAAGTGGATCGGCACCGCCGGCACCTCGCCCTACGGCCATGGCGGCTACAACCCGGAAGGCGTGCGCATCGGCGGCGAATCGGCCGGCAACCGGACGGCGATCAAGGTCTGGGATCAGCGCGAATTCCGCAATCTCGACGACTCGCTCGACCTCGGCGTGCGCAACATCAAGGTCGCCCTGCGTCGGCTGCGCCGCTTCGCCCGCCAGGGCTCCGCCGTCGAACTCGACCTCGACGGCACCATCGCCGGCACCGCCCGCAACGGCGGCTGGCTCGACCTGCACCTGCGTTCGGAACGGCACAACGCGATCAAGGTGCTGCTCTTCCTCGACGTCGGCGGCTCGATGGACGACCACATCCAGGCCTGCGAGGAACTGTTCTCCGCCGCCCGCGCCGAATTCAAGCATCTCGAACACTTCTACTTCCACAACTGTGTCTACGAGGGCGTGTGGAAGGACAACCGCCGACGGCACGGCGAAAAGCTGTCGACCTGGGACGTCATCCACACCTACGGCCCGGACTACAAGCTGATCTTCGTCGGCGACGCCAGCATGAGCCCCTACGAAGTCGGCCGCCCCGGCGGCAGCGTCGAGCACTGGAACGAGGAAGCCGGCGCCGTCTGGCTGCAACGCCTGGTCGATGCCTGGCCACGTGCCGCCTGGCTCAATCCGCTGGCCGAGAATTACTGGGGCTATACGCCGTCGATCGGCATGATCCGCGAGGTGATCGGCGCCGACCGCATGTTCCCGCTGACGCTGGATGGCCTGGAACGCGCCATGCGCAGCCTGTCCAAATAAAAATGAAGTGGAAAGCCGGCCGATAAGCCGGGTTCTGTTCCCCCCTTGCGGGGTTCGGCAATCATTCCTCTAGGCCTGCCGTTACCGACAGGCTCAAGCAACCTACCCGGAAGCAGCGCGGGCCACGCCTCAGCTTCCCTATTTGGTCTTGCTCCGGATGGGGTTTGCCATGCCGCTGAACGTTACCGCCAGCGCGGTGAGCTCTTACCTCGCCGTTTCGCCCTTACCTGATCCCCTTGCGGGGCCATCGGCGGTTTGTTTTCTGTTGCACTTTCTGTCGCCTTCGCCTTGCGGCTTATAGCGCCCAGCCGTTAGCTGGCATCCTGCCCAATGGAGCCCGGACTTTCCTCCCGACACTTTCGTGTCCAGCGATTGCCTGGCCGACTTTCCGGGGCGGATTATACGCGCCCGGCTGATTTGCCTTAACCGTGAAACAATTAACAGTGTTTTTGACACATCACCGCTATGCTTCCAGCATCCGGTATTTTATTCAAACAAGTCTGCCGGTTGATTGGGAATCAGCACTATGAAGCACAGCGCGCTGCGCCGCGCGATCGAGCAAGGCAACCTGCACGCCGTCCGGGTTGCCATCGAACACGGCGCCGACATCGAAGAAGCCGACATGCACGGCGACCCCGGGCTGCCCTTGCGCATCGCCTGTTTCCGGGGTCACTTGGCCATCGTGCATGAATTGATCCAGCGCGGCGCCGACATCCATGCCCCCAACGCCCAAGGCAGCGGCGGCCCGATCCGTATGGCGGTCAAGGGAAAACACCACACCGTCATCCAGCTCCTGCTCGCCCAAGGCGCCGAATTGCCGGAAGACCTCACGCTGCCCAAGGCGGACAGCGCCGAGCGGCGCAAACGCAACGACCGCCGCCTGCGCAATGCCGGCCCACCGCGCGGCATGTCCGAACGACGCGTGCAGCGCGAACGGCGAATGACCAGCGTGCGCGAAATCGAGCTCGACGAGGTGCAGTGGGAAAACTACTTCGCCCAAACCCTGCCGAGCGCGCGCCCTACCCCCTTCCCCACGCTGTACGATCCGGCCGACCACGCCTCGCTGGTTCTCGGCCGGGCCCGGGATTAATCCGAAAACGGTAGTTGAGCGGCTGTTGCCAACAAAGAGGCAGCAGAATCAGCCAGCCCGCCAGGCCTGCACGAGTGCCAACGGCCTTCCGGTCAGCGATCCCAATACGGAGTAGGGCCGAAGCGGTCGAGCAGGAAATCGATGAAGGCACGCACCTTCAGCGGCAGGTGCCGGTTGGGTAAATGAACCGCGTAGATGAAGCGCTCAGTCGGAACATAACCAGGCAACACCTCGACCAGCCGCCCTTCCTGTAAATCCTTGCCGACGATAAAGGTTGGCAGCAAAGCGAGCCCGAGGCCGCCGAGCACGGCCTGCGACAGCGCCTCGTCGTCGTTGATGCGCAAGGTGCCGGAAACCGGGATCGAGACATCGCCGTTGTAGCCGTTGAGATGCCAGACGCCCTGGGTATCGAGGAAGGTGTAGTCCAGGCAGTTGTGCGCGCCGAGATCCTCGGGAAGCAACGGAATGCCGCGCCGGCTCAGGTAGGCGGGGCTGGCGCAAATTTTCCGGCGGATCGGCGCCAACTGGCGGGCCACCAGGTTCAGACCGGGCTCCCGGGTGATGCGCAGGGCGATGTCGTAGCCCTCGTCGGCCAGATCGACCAGGCGGTC
>CAZDRS010000085.1:0-9150 GCA_964507585.1 uncultured Dechloromonas sp. | reverse complement strand
ACGAGGTCGGCGACTTCTTCCGGCTGGCCGGCGCGTTTCATCGGCACCAGTTGCTTGATGGTATCGGCGTCGAAGGCCCCTTCGATCATGTCGGTGGCGATGATGCCGGGGGCCACCGCGTTGACCGTGATGCCGCGGCTGGCCAGTTCGAGCGCCAGCGATTTGCTGGCCGCGTGCAGCGCGCCCTTGGCAGCCGAGTAATTGACCTGGCCGCGATTGCCGGTAATCCCGGCGACTGACGAGATGGTGATGATGCGGCCCCAGCGGGTGCGGATCATCGGCATGGTCAGCGGCTGCGTGACGTTGTAGAAGCCGTTCAGCGACACGGCGATGACCGAATCCCACTGCTCGCCGGACATGCCGGGGAACACGGCGTCGGCGTGGATGCCGGCGTTGTTGACCAGGATCTGGATGGCGCTGGCTTCGAGCAGTTTTTCCAGCGCGGCGGCGGTGGCAGCACGGTCGGTAACGTCGAAGGCGACGGCCTCGGCGTTGCCGCCGGCTTCGCGGATGGTGGCGACGACGGCCTCGGCCTTGTCCAGGCTGCGGTTGGCGTGGACGATAACGTGATGGCCGTCGGCGGCGAGGCGCCGGCAGATGGCGGCACCGATGCCGCCGCTGCCGCCGGTGACGAGGGCGCGTTTCATGGCTGTTCCTTGCTCAGGGCGCTGGCGTCGAGCACGACGGCGGCGCGGCCTTCGAGCAGGCAGCGGTCGGCGTGGCTGACGGAAAACTGGTAGAGGATGTTGTTGGCGTCGCCCGACAGGCGTTCGGCGCGGATGTGCAATTTGCCGGGTAGGTCGTCGAGACGGGCGACGTGCAGCGTGACGCCGCGCACGCTGGTCAGGTAGCCCTGGCGCGGCTGGTCATCGTTGCCGGCGAGCAGCGCACCGTGGATGGCCATGGCCTGGGCGGCGTATTCGATGCCGTTGGCGGCGCCGAGGCGGCCCTCGGCGCGCAGCGGATTGGCCGGGTCGGTGTGGCTGGTTGCCATGCAGGCGATGGCGTCGGCCGCCCAGTCGTGTACCGCGTTGAGCAGGCACATGCTGCCCTGGTGCGGAATGTGGGCGGCGATCCAGGCGCGGTCGAGGTCGGCGGTCATCGTGCGGCCTCCGTCATTCCCGCATAGGCGGGAATCCAGAGATGCCCCTGCGCGCTTGATCGCAGCCCTGGATTCCTGCTTTCACGGGAATGACGTGAATGGGGCTTCAGCAGCATGCCAGCTCTACCGCGAGCTGCATGGGCGGCAGGTAGTCGAGGCAGACGCAGCCATCCTCGCCCAACGCCAGCTTGCGCAGCAGCGGCAGGGCACGCAGGGCCGGGATGGCGGTGCGCAGGGCTTCCAGCGCGCCGTCGGCAAGCGGTTCGGCGCCGGCTGTCGTCGGCGTTACGGTGATTTGCACCAGCGAGCGTTCGGTACGCTGCGGGGTTAGCACCAGGCCGACCCCGGCCACATCGGGCACCGGGCGCTTGGCGAACAGCGGTTCCGGGTATTCGCTGTCGTAGGCGATGAGCAGCGTCGTCTGCCGGTCGAGGACGACCTGGCCGAGGGCGTCGAGCAGGCCGGCACCGAAGCTGGCGTCGTAGGCGCAGAGAACCTGGCACGGCGCCATGGCGCCGGTGGCGATGCCCCAGTAGCCGGCGGCGGCGTTATGTACGGAATTGTGGAAGCGGGTTGGCGAAATCTGGCGGTCGTCGCCGGCCAGTTGCTCGCACAGGGCGTGACAGTTGTGGCCGTCGGCACCCGAGGCGGAAAAGACGGTGGCCAGCTGCGCGGCATCGGCCCCGGCATGGGCGGCGGCTTCGAGACCGACGGCCAGCGTCAGCTTGACGACGCGGCTGGCCCGGCGGCGTTCGGCCGGCGGCAGGATGGCCGGGGCGGGCAAGACGGACGGTGCGTTTTCGTAGGCCTGTTCGCCACGCAGCACGGCGCGGGCGGTCGGCCAGTCCGGCAGGCCGGGCGCCAGGAAGCCGATGCCTTCGATCCAGGCGGTCAGTGGTTTGCTCATGGCGCGACTCCGAAGATCAGGCTGCAGTTGCTGCCGCCGAAGCCGAAGGAATTGGTCAGGGCATGGCGCACGGTACCGGGCCTGCCCTGCTTCAGGTAATCGACCGGGATGGCCGGGTCGAGGTTTTGCGTGCCGGGGCTGCCGGGCAGGAAGCCATCGGTCAGCGCCAGCGCGCAGATCACTGCTTCGACGGCGCCGGCCGCGCCCAGTGTGTGGCCAGTGGCACCCTTGGTCGAGCTGCAGGGCACGCTGTCGCTGAACAGCGCGACGACGGCCTTGCCCTCGGCGGCATCGTTGGCCGGCGTCGAGGTGCCATGCAGGTTGATGTAGCCGATGTCGGCAGTGCTTAGGCCGGCCGAGCGCAGCGCGGCTTCCATGGCCAGCCTGGCGCCCAAGCCTTCCGGGTGCGGCGAGGACATGTGGTAGGCGTCGCTCGATTCGCCGGTGCCGAGCAGCAGTACCGAACCGGGCGCCGGGGTGTTGGCAACTGAGTCCGTACGTTCGAGCAGCGCAAAGGCGGCACCTTCGCCAACCGAGATGCCGTTGCGCTCGGTATCGTAAGGGCGGCACGGCTGGGTTGAGGTCAATTGCAACGACGCAAAGCCGTACAGCGTGGTCAGGCACAGCGTATCGACGCCGCCGACGATGGCGGCATCGATGGTGCCCAGTTCGAGCTGGCGGGCAGCCGCGGCGAAGACCTTGGCGCTCGACGAACAGGCGGTCGAGATGGCCATTGCCATGCCTTCCAGCCCGAAGTAGTCGCGGGTGAATTCGGCCAGCGAAAAGGAGTTGTGCGTGGTGCGGTAGTGGAAATCGTCAGGGAGCGCACCCGTTGCCGGATCGCGCCGACGGTAGGCCAGTTCGGTCTGCAGGATACCGGCCGTGCTGGTGCCGAGGAAGACGCCAACCCGCCTCTTGCCGTAGCGGGCAATGGCCTCGCGCACACGGTCGGCGAAGCCGTCGGTCTCCAGGCCCATCCGGGTCAGGCGGTTATTGCGGCAATCGTAGTGGGCCAGCGTGGGCGGCAGGGTTTCAGCGTCGACTGCCGGCACTTCACCGATCCAGGTATCAAGCTGCACGGTCTCGAAGGTGCAAGGAGCCAGGCCGCTGCGCCCGGCATGCAGGGCTGCACGGGTGGCAGCGAGGCCGCGCCCGAGACAGGTCGTGGCGGTGTAGGCGGAAAGTAGCAACGGGGTCACGGTTCGGGGGGCGTATTGGCGAAAGGTGATTTTAGCAGAGCCCCCGGCCCTGGCTGCCTGAGCTATGACTCTGTCGTGTTCCCCGATTTGGCTAGCAGACCCATCGTGGTTTCATGGATGTGTTCGAGCTCTTTGGCATCGAGCAAGCGGAGTAGCGGGATCAGGCGATTGAGGAAATATTCGGCGCTTCTGTCCGATGGAATGGGGGTGTTCGTTTCGCCGAGGTGGCCGAAATCGATGTTCAGCCAACTGCACAGGATCTTCAGGCGCTTGGCATGGGGCATCACATCGCCGCGCAGCCATTTGCGTGCCGTTTCGTTGGAAATGGGCGCAACATCGGCGGCCAGAAGCGAAAAATCGCGAGCCAGCTGGGCGCTGGTTGGAATCCTGCCGTAGCGGGCTTTTAGGCGGGCTACCAGCAGGCGTTGAAACTCTCGTTGGAATTCAATTTGGTCGGCGCGTTCGTTATCTTTCAACAAGGCCATTCTCCCTGAGATGCTCATTAGGGCATGCCAGATTCGTTATTTGTTATCGAGCGAAAATCATAGCTGTCACATTGAGCGATTATCGCAAATTGTGTTGGTTTATTCATTCAGTCTGTCAGTAATATTATTTGCAACTTTATTTGTCAATTATTGTCTCGGATGGCCGACAATTCGCAATTGTCATTGGAGCACCTGCGATGAATCCCAATATCCGATTATTTTTCGACTGTCTTTCCGACGGTCTGCTGATCCTTAACTCCCAGGCCGTGGTTCGTTATGCAAACCCTGTGGCTGTCTCGGCTTTGGCCTGTCGGGTCGATGAAGTCATTGCTTTTGACAACCTGCGTCAGACGGTGAGCAAGTTGCACAACGGCTATCTTGCCTCGCCACAACGCCTTGGCATCGATATCGACAAGCCGGGCGGGCCGCGCGGTATCGAAGTCAGCGTGATGAGCAGTCCGGTGGCGGATGAGTTTCTGCTCCTCGTTCATCCCGAGGATAAGCGCCAGGACGTGCGTAACATCTTCGCCAATTTCATCGAGATGCTGGATTGCAGCCTGGAGCGCCCGGTACAGAAATTGATCGGCTCGTCCGACCGTCTGCTGGCCAAGTTTTCCAGCCAGGTTGGCGACGATTTCGTCCTGAATCAGGAAATCAACGAATTGCGTCGTTGTGCCGATGAACTTCGTAATGAAGTGCAGCAGATCTCGCTGTTCGCGACCAGTTCGAGCGCGGTCAGCATGTTGAGCGACGAGCGGGTTGAAATTCCGGAACTGTTGGCGGAGGTCGTGACCGCAGTTCGACCCATCTTGACCTTGCATGGCATTCGTCTGTGCTTTGCCGGTATCGACGACAGCCTGCCTGTCATATACGGCAGCAGGTATTTTCTGAGCAAGGCCTTGATGGTGTATCTCAAGCACCTGGCCGTGCATCTGGCTCCCAGTAGCTACATACAGATCAGCGTCGAGCGCTATGGTTCGGCTGTGCGCCTGATTTTTACCGATTATGGTGTCAAGGGGCCGAAATACCCTACCGAGATTACCGAATCCTCCTTTGCCAGCAACGCGCTCGACGGCAGCCAAAACCTCGACTTGAGCTTGCCTATCTGCAAGCGGATTCTCGAGTTGCATCGTGGCCGCCTGCAGGTCATCAATGAAAACGAGCGTCTGCATCGCATCATCTTCGAATTGCCGACGGGAACTCCGCCCACTGCCGATGTCGATCTCGGCATGCGCCAGGCACTACGCTACGCTCACGATCTGCTCCTTTTGATGAAGCACAAGGATGGCGTGCCGGCGAACAGCGGCGCAGAGCTTCAGGCCATGACGCAATGACTTATTCTGTGAATCCGGAGATTGCCCTCCTGATACGCCACTCCGGTCGGCGAGTTTTGCTTGTCGAGGATAACCAGCTTAATCGGGAGATCACGCAACTGTTGTTGAGCAAGACCGGGCTCCTTGTCGATACGGCCGAGAATGGCCATGTCGCGCTTGGTTTGGCCGCTCGCCATGCTTACAGCCTGATCGTTACCGACCTGGCCATGCCCGGGATGGATGGTGTGGAAACAACGAAAAAAATCCGCCAGCTACGCGGTTATGAAAACACCCCGGTCATCGTGCTTACGGCTTGTGTACTCAGTGAAAATCGCGACTATTGCCTGAACGCTGGCTTGAACGACTTCATTACCAAGCCGGTCTGCGTAACGAAACTGTACGCGACGGTGTTGCGCTGGCTGGATAGCCTGGAAGAGGCCTTGGTTCCCGGCTGAGCGCAGTAATCGGGAATTCGTCTGCCAGCCGGGCGCTGCAGGGAGCCTTGGTTCACACGCCAGGTGCGAGCTTACGAGATGCCCCGTCCCAAACACGTCTTGTAGCGTCCTTCCACCCGCCGGGCGAACCATTCGGTGGTCAGCTTGCGGGTGATCTTGGGGCTTTTCAGGTCGATCTGCGGCATGGCCTGGCGGGGCATGGCTTTGCCCAGCTTGTCGGCCTGCTCGAAGACCCGGACGTAGAGCGGGCTGCGGCTGAAGGCAGCGGTCTTTTCGAGCAGCAGGTCGCGGCGGATCTGCGGGCGGCTCATGTCCAGCCGGTGGGCGATGCTCAGCGCAGCATCCTCCACGCTGCTGGCGACATTGGCCGGCAGGCCGTTTTCGTAGCGCAGCAGGTCGCCGTCCGGGGCCAGCGCCTTGCCGGCCAGTTTGCCGAGCGCCAGCTGGAAGGCCGCATTGCGGCTGCTGTAGCGGCCGGCATTGAAATCGGCGAAGCGGTAAACGATCTGGTCGTAGGGCACCTCGTAGTCAAGCAGGATGGCGCTGCCGAAATAAACGCCGCCGCGTCGGGTGAACACCTCGTTGCGCAGTTTCCTGGCGATCGGGTACGGGTAGCTACGCTCCTTGACGTGCTGCGTGGCGAATTCGACGCTGACCTGCATCGGGCCGCCGGTGCGCACCGGGTTGTAGTCGGCGAACAGCTGCCGGCCGAAGGGCAGCTCGCCGATCATGTCCTCGAACAGGTCGTTGAGCTGGGTTTCGGTCTTCAACGCGTCGATGCGTTCGTTGTAGCTCTTGCCGGTTGGCGAACTCTTGCTCAGTGCGGCGGTAACGAGCAGTGACGGCACACCGAAACGCCCGGCCCGGCTTTCCAGTTCCTTGCGCACGATGTTGGGCAGGCCGGGCACCACCGGGTCGGCCTGGAAGCTCGATTCCTGCTCGATGATGGCCATTGCCGCGCAATAGGTTTGTGTGGCGTGCGGCACTTCCAGCGCCTTGAACGCGGCGTAGAGGTCTTCTGCCCAGCCGGCCTTGTCCTTGGCCGTGGCGGGCAGCAGCCGGCCGATGCGCTTGCATACTTCGGCCTCGCCGAGCAAGGTCGGCCAGGCGGTGGCCGTCTTGCCGTCGGGGCGGCGGGCCATGTCGGGCGGCAGCGCCGGGCCTTCGCCCTCGCCTTCCTCGAAGGTCGAACAGCCGGCAAGCAGGAGGGCTGTGAGCAGGGCCGGAAGGAGCAGGCGGCGCATCGGATCAGGCCGGGACGCGGCAGACCAGCATGACGTTGGCGAAGGGCTTGCCTTCGTTCATCGGGTCGGTCTCGACCGTGAAGCCGTAGCTTTCCAACAAAGCCACCCACTCGGCCAGCGGCCGGCAGTAGAGGCGCGGCAGGCGGTGGCCGCGGACGAAGGTGACGGCGTGATCGACCCAGTTGCACAGGTGGTAGGGCAGGCCGGCCGAGGCATCGCCGACGCGGGTCAGGAACAGGCCGCCCGGCGGCAGCGCGGCACGGATGCGGCGGAGCACGTCCTTCTGGTGGGTGTGGTCGAAATAATGCAGGGCATCGAGGATGGTGATGACGTTGGCCTGGCCGAAATCGGCCGTGGTCATGTCGCCCTGCTCGATACGGACGCTGGGGTGGTCGGCACCGAAGGCCTTGGCGGCGCGGTCGACATCCCTTTGCATCAGCTCGATGCCGTGCAGCTGGGCCGGTTTCGGTGCGGCGGGCCAGTCCTTGGGCCAGTTGCCGGCTTCGGCCAGCCGGCGGGCGGCGAGCAACCAGGCGAACAGGCTGCCCTGCCCGCAGCCGAGGTCGAGATAACGGCCCTCGGCGGTAAACAGGCCGCGCTTGAGGATTTCGCGGAAGATGCTGTCCGAGGAGAGCTTGCCGCGTGCGTAGTGGTAGGCGAAGTGGCCGCCGCTGCGGAAGGGGCGGCTGGCTTCGTCGAGCAGGGTTCTCAGGAAACGCTGGGTCATGTCGTGGCTTGGTTGAGCGTGACGGGGTTGAGTTGCTGGTCGCGCAGTATGGCGAGCAAACGCGGCAGCACGGCGAGGATGACCGGCTGGCCGCCCGGGGTGCGGGCGGCGTGACCGTCGTGCAGGAGCAGGATGTCGCCGGGGGCAAGCTCGCGGGTCAGGCGAGCCAGGACGGTATCCGGGTCGCCGCAGCGCGTGTCGTAGGGGCGGCGCGTCCAGGCCGCCAGCCGGATGCCGAGCCGGTGCAGCACCGGGTCGAGGAAAGGGTTGCGCAGGCCGGCAGTGGCGCGGAAATAGCGTGGCGTCTGGCCGGTGATGGCGGCCAGCGTGGCCTGGCCGGCGGCGATGTCGGCCTTCATGCGGCCGGGGCCGAAGCAGGCGAAGGCCTTGGAATGGCTGTCGCCGTGGTTCTCGACCTGATGGCCGCGAGCGACGATTTCCCGGCACAGTGCCGGGTTTTCGCGCGCCCGCCAGCCGATGCAGAAAAAGGTGGCCTTGGCGCCCGCCGCATCGAGCATGTCGAGCACCTGCGGCGTGACCTCGGGATCGGGGCCGTCGTCGATGGTGATCGCCACTTCGCGCAAGGCGGTGGCGGCAGGCGGCAGGCGGGTCAGGTTGGGGCCAAGCAGGGTCGAGCGCGGCAGCAGCCCGGCGGTAGTGATTACCGCGTGGTTGATGACCAGCGCGCCGAGCGCCCACGGCCAAGCAGCCGGGGCGAGCAGGCAGCCGACCGCAGCGCCGGCGTGGATGGCCAGCGTGGCGTGGATGGCGGGAGTCGGCTTCCAGGGTGTCGGCATGCTTAGGTGCAGAAGGGGCGACGATCGAGAAAATGTTCCCACAAATCGCACCAGGCCGGCCAGTCGTGATCGCCCGGCACGACCTGACGGGAAGCGGCCGGGAAGCGTTCGGCGATGGCCTGCATGCCGGCGGCGAAACGGTCTTCGCTGCCGTGGCCGACAAAGGCCGGCAGGTCGGCCGGGGGCGCCTTGAGCCAGCGGTAGATGCGGAACTCCGGATCAGCCAACTCCTCGGCTGTCGGTTGCCAGGCATCGAGGCCGCCGGCCCGGGCGATGGCATTGGTGGTCAGCCGGCTGCCCGGATAAGGGGCGATCAGGCACAGGCCGTCGATGTCGCCGGGATGGTCGGCGTTGAGGCCCAGCGCCAGCAGGCCGCCGAGCGAAATGCCGCCGAGCCAGACCTGCCGGTAGTGCCGGCGGGCTGGGCGGAGCACCTGCTCGCGGACGGCGGGAATCGCCTCGCCGGCCGAGACGGCGTCAAGACCGAGGTCGACAGCTTGCAGGTCGAGGGCCAGGCCACGCCGCTCGACGGCGGGAAAGAAATGCTCGGCGTAGTGCTCGGGTGTCATGTAGGCACCGGGGAGCAGGATGAGCAGCATGTCGGCGCCGTGTTGCCGGGATACCGTGCGCAGGCTCATGCCCCCTGCTCCGTTGCCGGTCGGTGACCGACGAAGCAGGCTGCCAGCAGCAGGGCGAGCACGGCACCCGGCCCGACCGTGGCGCCAACCGCATGCAGTACCGGCACCTTGGACAGGGCCAGCGTGCCGAAACCGATGGCGGTGGTCAGGTTGGCGACGGCCATCGAGACCAGCGTTGCGTCGTCGAGTTCGGCGGTGCCGCTCTGGTCGAAGAAGAGCACGTAGTTGGAGCCGACGGCAACGATCAACAGCATGCCGATCAGGTGCAGCAGGTGCAGTTGCT
>CAZDRS010000084.1:0-9156 GCA_964507585.1 uncultured Dechloromonas sp. | reverse complement strand
TAAAAAAACCCGGCACTCGGCCGGGCAAAAATTGAGAAGACTAAGACTCAGAAAGCGTAGCGGGCGCTGACGCCGGCCAGCCAGTTTCGGCCGGGAGCGGATTCGTAAAAACGACCGTTACTGTCGCCGACGATGACCGAACCGATGTACTGGCGATCGAAGATATTGTCGAGGCGGACGAAGCTGCGCAGGCTGAGCGGGCCGTACCGGCGGTCGACGCCGATGCGCAGGTTGGCGATGGCGTAGCCGGGAGCGGCCTGGCTTTGATTGCTATCCTCGACATAGACCTTGTCGCGAACGATACCCTCTACCGCAGCATGGAAGCCGGTAGGCTGGTGCCGCCAGGCAAGTTCGCCGAACAGGTTGTGTGCCGCCACGCCGGGCAAGCGATTACCTGCAGTGACGGTGCCGTTGGAATTACTAAAGGATTCGGCATAGGTCGCATCCAGCCAGGTATAGGCGAGGCGGCTGCTCAACTGTTCGTTCCAGCGGCTATCGATAGCAACTTCCAGGCCCTGCCGCTCGGTCTTGCCGGCGTTCTGGTAGGCCGTACGGCCGCCGCTACTGGAGAGGACGACCAACTCGTCTTGCGTCTTGATCTGGAACAGCGCGACGTCAAGCCGGGTACTGGCTCCCAGCATGGCCTTGGCGCCAAGCTCGTAATGCAGGCTGGTGGCCGGCTTGAGCGAGAAATTGAAGGAGCCGCCATTGCTCGAATAGAACATTTCGTTGAAGGTCGGCGCCTCGAAGCCGCGGGCAACGCTGGCATAGACGTTGAGCGTATCGGTGACACGATACATGGCAGCCAGCGTCGGCGTGGTCTTGTCGTAAGACACGTTGCCACTGTCATCACCGTTACCGGAAACGATGTAGCGATCCTGAACCTTGAAGGCAACGTGACTGTGGCGGACACCGCCACTGAAGGCCCAACGATCGCCCTGCCATTCGGCCTGGGCATACTGGTCGAAGGTGGCGACACGATCCTCTTCGTTGCGGCGCAGGCGGCCCATGACGCCACATAGGCTGGTGGCGCACGAGGTTGTGCTGCCGATAAAGTTTTCGTAACCTTGACGATCATCTGTCGCCTGCTCGTAATCGAAACCGACGGTTGTGGTCAGGCGGCCGCCAGCCACACCGAAGCGCCCCGTCCACCGGCCGGACAGCCCGGCAAAGTCGCGATCGAAGTCGATTACACCCCCCGACTGCTTGGCCGAAGATGTCTGCGTGCTGATCGGAATCGATTGATACTGTGTCGTCGAGCGCTGCCCGGCATAAGCGGAGATTTGTACCGTCTGGTCGCCAAAGCGATGCTCATAACTGACGCCGCCCTGTGCATGGTCAATGCTCTTCCGCGTGTTGTATTGCAAAGTAGGGGTACTGACACCACGCGGATTTTTCTGATAATCAGACCACAGCAAACCCTGTGGATCCTCGGCATCCTGGCGGAAGGTATTGGCGGTCAGGGTCAACTTGCCGTCCTGGCTGGGGCGGAAAGTCAGCTTGGCCATGGTCTGGTCGCGCTGGGCCGAACTATGGTCGCGATAACCGTCGGTGGCAAAGCGCGAGGCATCGATCACGTAGCCGATTCCGTCGACCTCGCCTTGGGCGCTGAGGTCGGTTTTCCAGGTGCCGTAGCTGCCGGCGGCGAAGCTGCCTTCGACACTGGGAGCGCCTTTGCCATCCGGCGTAAACATCTGGATCACGCCGCCGGCGTTGTTGCCGTAGATCGCCGACAGCGGGCCGCGCATGACTTCGATGCGCTCGGCTCGGTCGAGGTTGAAGGTGGCAACCTGGCCCTGGCCGTCCGGCATCGAGGCCGGGATACCATCGCTGACCAGGCGGATGCCGCGCACGCCAAAGGCGGAACGGGCGCCGAAGCCGCGCGAGGAAATCTGCAGATCCTGTGCGTAGTTCTGGCGGTTCTGCACGGTAATGCCGGGCACCGAGGCGAGCGCCTCCGAGGCATTGATCTTGGCCTGATCGGCCCCGATACGGCTGGCGTCGACCACGTCGATGGCGGCCGGCAGGTCGAAGGTATTGTGCTCGACCCGGCTGCCGGTCACCACCACGGTATCGAGGCTGACCGTCGCATCGGCCTGCGCCAGGGCGGGAAAAGTAGCGGCCAGCAGGGCAACCAGGCGGCTCGGGTGGGCGATTCTGGCGGGAAGTTGGGTGTTCATGTCGTCTCCTGTTTTTATTGGCAAGACAGGGCTTGCCTCAGGAGACATTATTCAAACCACCCAACTTCCCCGCCTCGCGATGATCGCCCGAGTTGCCTACAGAAAATCTGGAGGCCGGCGCCGACAAGGCTGCTTACTTGATGAAGCTCAGCTGCTTGTTGATCTTCTCCAGGATGGGCTTCTTCCTTTCGTTGAAGACGGCCTTGTTCTGCGAGATCAGGTTGTTGCCGTGGGTGTCGATCGAGATGATCAGCGGGCCGAATTCCCTGACGCGGTTGATCCACAGGGTTTCCGGCATGCCCAGGTCCTGCCATTCGGCGCCTTCGATTGCCTCGACCTGCGTCGCCGCCAGCACGGCGCAGCCGCCCGGGAAGATGGCGTGGACGGCCGGGCCTTCCTGGCAGCCGGCCGCCGTTTCCGGCCCCATGCCGCCCTTGCCGACGATCAGCTTGACGCCGGTCTGCTTGATGAATTCGCGCTCGAACTTCTCCATGCGCATGCTGGTGGTCGGGCCGATGGAGACCATCTCGAAGCCGCCGTCGTCCTTCTTGCGGACAATGGGGCCGGCATGGAAGATGGCGCCGCCTTCGAGATTGACCGGCAGTTCGCGGCCCTGCTCGATCAGGCGACGATGCGCCACGTCGCGGCAGGTGACCAGCTGGCCGGTGAGGTACACCACATCGCCGACCTTCAGGTCGGCCAGGTCTTCGTCCTTGATCGGGGTCGTCAGAATCTTTTTCACAGCACCACTCCTTCGTGGGACAGGATTTCGTAAGAGAGGTCGGCGTTGATGCGGATCTTGCCGCGGCGATGCGCCCAGCAGCCGGTATTGACGGCCACGCCGATGGTCGAGGGGTGACGGGCGGAGGATTCGATATTGACGCCCATCACGCTGTTGTTGCCGGTCAGGCCCTGCGGGCCGATGCCGATTTCGTTGAGGCCCTGTTCGAGCAGGTCTTCCATCAGCGCGGCGCGTGCATTCGGGCTTTTCGAATCGACCGGCCGCATCAAGGCCAGCTTGGAGAGGCGCGAGGCAGTATCCACCGAGGTCGACACGCCGACCCCGACCAGCAGCGGCGGGCAGGCATTGACGCCGCGCTCGGTGATCACGTCCATGACGAATTCGGCGACGCCCTCGTAGCCCTGCCCCGGCATCAGCACCTTGGCGGCGCCGGGCAGCGTGCAGCCGCCGCCGGCCATGTAGACGTCGATGGTGCAGCTGTCCTTTTCCGGCACGATGCGCCAGTCCAGCCAGGGAATGTTGGTGCCGGTATTGGTGCCGGTGTTCTTCTCGTCGAAGGTTTCCACGGCATTGTGGCGCAGCGGGCCGATGCGGGTCGCCTCGGCGGTGGCTTCCTTCAAGACCTCTTCCAGTTCGCCGAGCAGCGGGAAATGGGCGCCGGCCTCGACGAAATACTGGATGACGCCGGTATCCTGACAGCTCGGCCGATCCAACTTGTCGGCCGCCTCCTGGTTGCCGTGCATCGAATCGTAGATCGACTTGGCCAGCGGATTGGTTTCCAGCGTGCGCAGGTCGGCCAGCTTGGCCTTGACGTCCCTGGGCAGGCGCTTGCCGATGTAGGCCGTGAACTTGGCCATGGTGTCCGTCAGGGACTGTACTGCGGCTTCCTTGTCCATGTGGTGCTCCTTGTTAACTCTGTGGGGTGGGGTCGTTGTTCAGTGGGCGGCGACTTCGCTAGTCACGGGCTGCGCCTGGGTGGTTCGGGCAAGAATCAGCGTCAGCACGGCGGACAGGACGAGCAGGCCGGCAACGAAGCACAGGCCGCCGGCAAAGCTGCCGGTCTGGTCCTTGACCCAGCCGATCATGGCCGGGCCGGCGAAGCCGCCGAGGTTGCCGATCGAATTGATGGTCGCAATGCCGGTCGCGGCGGCAGCGCCGGACAGGAACATGGTCGGCATGCTCCACAGCGGCGGCTTGGCGCAGCTGATCCCGATGTTGACCAGGGTGAGCGCGGCGATCAGGCCGACGATGCTGTTGGCGCCCGCCGCGACCACCAGGCCGATGGCGGCGGCCAGGCAGGCCAGCACGACGTGCCAGGTACGCTCGCCGGTGCGGTCGGAATGGCGCGACCAGAGCACCATGGCGACGACCGAAACGATGGGCGGGATGGCGTTCAGGAAGCCGACGGTCATCGACGACACGCCCAGCTGCTTGATGATCTGCGGCGCCCAGATGCCGAGGGTGTACAAACCGGCCGAGGTGCCAAAGTAGATCATCGCCAGGGCCAGCACGCGGGGATTGGTCAGGCCGCTGACGATGCCGTGCTTGGCGCTGTCGGCCTTGCTGGCATTCTCCTCGGCCATCGCCTTGACCAGCCAGGCGCGCTCGTCGTCCTTCAGCCACCCGGCCTGCTCCGGCTTGTCGGTCATGTAGAAGAAGACAACGACGCCGAGGATCAGCGCGGGGATGGCTTCGAGGATGAACATCCACTGCCAGCCGTGCATGCCCATCACGCCGTTCATCTCCAGCAGCGCGGCGGAAATCGGCGAGCCGAGCGCCGTCGAGATCGGCGCCGCGGCCATGAAGAAGGCGGTGACGCCGGCGCGATGGCGGGCCGGGAACCAGTAGCTGAGGTAGAGGATGATGCCGGGGAAGAAACCCGCCTCGGCGGCGCCGAGCAGGAAGCGCATCACGTAGAAGCTGGTCGGCCCCTCGACGAAAGCCATCGCCCCCGAGATGAGGCCCCAGGTGACCATCACGCGGGCGATCCACAACCGGGCGCCGACCTTGTGCAGCACGATGTTGGACGGCACTTCGAACAGGAAGTAGCCCCAGAAGAAGATGCCGGCGCCGAAACCGAGGATGGAGGCGGTGAAGCCCAGGTCTTCCTTCATCGTCAGCGCGGCGAAGCCGATGTTCACCCGGTCGATGTAGGCGATGAAATACAGCAGCATGATGAAAGGCACGATGCGCCAGCTGATGCTGCGCAGGGTGCGCTTTTCGAGTTCCAGTTCCATAGGGTGTCTCCTCTGTTTATTGGCCGGCCCGTTCGGGTGCCCAGCGTGGAGCGCAGGTTAAAACCTATGGAAAAAATATGAATCGATGTAAAGTTAAAACATCGTTGCAAAAAACTTAATAATGAACACCGATTCGGAACTCGGATTCTTCTGCCTGCTGGTCAAGCAGGGCAGCCTGGCGGCGACGGCACGGGAGCTCAACCTGACGCCGCCGGCGGTTTCCCGCCGCCTGTCGGCGCTGGAGGAACGCCTCGGCGTGCGCCTGCTCAACCGGACGACGCGCCGCATCAGCCTGACCAGCGAGGGCGAGGTCTATTTCGAGAATGCCCAGCGCATCCTCAGCGACATCGACGACATGGAGCGCCGGGTGTCGAGCAGCCGGGCCGCCCCCAAGGGCCTGTTGCGCGTCAATGCGCCGCTCGGCTTTGGCCGCTCCTACATCGGCCCGGCCATTTCCGCCTTCACCAGAACCTACCCGGACGTCGAAGTCCAGTTGCACCTGACCGACCGGCCGGTCAGCCTGCCGGACGAGGCCATCGACGTCTCGATCCGTTTCGGCGAGATCCCCGACTCCCGCCTGATCGCCAAGAAGATCGCCGCCAACCGGCGCCTGCTGGTCGCCTCCCCGGCCTACCTGCGCGCCGCCGGCCAGCCCGCCTACCCGCACGACCTGACGCAGCACCAATGCATCGTGCTGCGCCAGAACGACGCCGCCTACGGCAACTGGCGCCTGAGCCGGGGCAAGCAGACCGACACCGTCAAGGTGCACGGCAAGCTCAGCACCAACGACGGCGAAGTCGCGCTCAACTGGGCGCTGGAAGGACGCGGCATCCTGATGCGCGCCGAATGGGACGTCGCCAAGTACCTGCGCAGCGGCCGGCTGGTGCAGGTGCTGGCCGACTACGAAACGCCGTCGGCCGACGTCTACGCCGTGTATCTGGAGCGCCTGAACCTGTCGGCCAAGGTCGCCTATTTCGTCGACCACCTGCGCGATTACCTCAGTCACCACGCCGACGGGCCGAGCCAGAACCGGTCGAATTGGTGAGGCAGCGCGGCTCACCTCGCTTCGGATAGAACTCCTGGCTGCCGATGACGTCAAAGGAGTAAGGCAAGGTCGGAATGGAGTTTTCCATGCGCAGCCCGCTTCCCCTGAACCCCAGCGTTCGTTGCATTGGCGTCGCCTCCTCGCTTGGTACCTCACTGCCCGGAAGTGAGCAAGGCCCGGCAGCGCTGGTCGATGACACGCTTGTCGCCGCCCTGCGTCATACCGGTCTGGAATGCCGATGGGGCGTGCCGCTCCGTCCGCGCTTCGCCCTTTCGACCCCGCTGGCCGATCTGCTGGAGAGCCTGGCCCGAACGACGGAGGCTGCTATTCGGCAGGGCGAGCGCCCGCTGGTCGTCGGCGGCGACCATGCCATTGCCGCCGGCACCTGGAAAGGCATCGCCCGTGCCTTGGGTGCCATGCCCGGCCTGATCTGGATCGACGCCCACCTCGATGCCCATGTTCCGGCCACTTCACCGAGCGGCAACACGCACGGCATGCCTGTCGCAGCACTGCTCGGCGAGGCGGTGCCGGAAATGAGCGACATTGCCGGCCCATCGCTCGACCCGGCCCGGCTGGTGATGATCGGTGTGCGCAGCTTCGAGCCGGCGGAGCGCCAATTGCTCGACCGCCTGGGCGTACGCATCGTCGATGCCGAAACCGTGACCAGTCGCGGCCTCGCCACCGTACTGGCCGAAGCCCGTGCCTGGCTGGGGGCTGGCCCGTGGGGCCTCAGCCTGGATATCGACGCCATCGATCCGCTGGCGGCGCCGGGGGTGAATACGCCGGTGACCGGCGGGCTCGCCGCCGACGAGCTGTGCCAAGCCATGCGCGGCATGCTGCGCCAGCGCGATTGCGTTGGCTTCGAAATTGCCGAATACAACCCGCAGCGCGATGCGGATGGCCGTACCGCCCGCCTGATCCATGACCTGATCGAGGCTGCCGCAGCCCCCGACGGCAAGACGCTGCAGCGTTGGGAAAGCGGCTTCGGGGCGCGCAACTACGCGCCGCTGCCGGTCGTGCTGAGTGCCGGGGCCGGTTGCTGGGTAACCGATACCGAAGGCCGGCGCTATCTCGACATGATGTCGGCCTATTCCGCCAACAGCTTCGGCCATGCCCATCCACGCCTGCTCGCTGCACTGACCAAGCAGGCCAGCCGCCTGGCGCTGACTTCACGCGCCTATTCCAACGACCGGCTGCCCTTGCTGCTGCGCCGTCTGGCCATGCTCTCCAGCTACGAGCGGGTGCTGCCGGTCAATACCGGCCTGGAGGCGGTGGAAACGGCGCTCAAGGCAGCCCGCAAGTGGGCCTACCGGGTCAAGGGCGTGCCGCCGGGCAAGGCCGAGATCATTGCCTGCCAGGGCAATTTCCACGGCCGCTCGATCGCCATCGTCGGGCTGTCCAGCGAGGAGCAATACCGCGAGGGCTTCGGCCCCTTCCCGCCCGGCCTGAAGACGGTGCCCTTCGGCGATGTCGCCGCCCTGGCCGGCGCCATCGGCCCCAACACAGCCGCTTTCCTGGTCGAACCGATCCAGGGCGAAGGTGGCGTCATCGTGCCGCCGCCCGGCTACCTGAGCGCCTGCGCCGCGCTGTGTCGCCAGCATGGCGTGCTGCTGATCGTCGATGAAGTGCAGACCGGGCTGGGCCGCACCGGCAAGCTGTTCGCCTACCAGCATGAGCCGGTACGGCCGGACGGCATCATCCTCGGCAAGGCGCTCGGCGGCGGCCTGCTGCCGGTTTCCGCCTTCCTGGCCGACGATGCGCTGATGCGCGTATTTACGCCGGGCGACCATGGCTCGACTTTTGGCGGTAATCCGCTGGCCTCGGCGGTTGCGCTGGCCGCGCTCGACCTGCTCGAAGACGAAGGGCTGGTCGAACACGCGGCTCGCCTCGGCGAACACCTGCTGGCCCGACTCAACGAACTGGCCGCCACGACCCCGGTAGTACGCGCCGTGCGCGGCAAAGGGCTGTTCGCCGGCATCGAGCTGGAGCCGACGCTGGCCGACGCCCGCGACATGGCCGAGCGCCTGCTGCAGCACGGCATCCTGACCAAGGACACGCATGCCACCGTGCTCCGCCTGGCGCCGCCACTGATCATCGACCGCCCAACGCTGGATTGGGCACTCGACGAAATCGATGCCGTTCTGCGTAACATTTCACACTCCCCCCGCATGATCGCTTGAACAAATTCCCCGATTCCCGCATCAAAAGGGTATAAAAGGGGTAACTGGATTGCGTTCGCCCGACCGACCCGATCGGTCACTTGAGTGGAAGGAGTGCGCCATGTCGATATTCGCCCGCTACCAGGGACGCTACGAGTCGCTGCAGGAAGAGGAAATGTCCCTGCAGGAGTACCTTGAGCTGTGCCGCAACGACCGTTCAGCCTATGCCAGCGTCGCCGAGCGCATGCTGCTCGCCATCGGCGAGCCGGAGTTGCTCGATACCCGCAGCGATCCGCGCCTGTCGCGCATCTTCGCCAACAAGATGCTGAAGATCTACCCGGCCTTCCGCGAGTTCTACGGCATGGAGGAGGTGATCGAGAACATCGTCGCCTACTTCCGCCATGCGGCGCAGGGGCTGGAGGAAAAGAAGCAGATCCTCTACCTGCTCGGCCCGGTGGGCGGCGGCAAGTCCTCGCTGGCCGAACGGCTCAAGCTGCTGATCGAGAAGGTGCCCTTCTATGCCATCAAGGGCTCGCCGGTGCATGAATCGCCGCTCGGCCTGTTCAATGTCCATGAGGACGGGGCGATCCTCGAGGAAGACTACGGCATTCCCCGGCACTACCTGGGCACCATTATGAGCCCGTGGGCGGTCAAGCGCCTGCAGGAATTCGGTGGCGACATCACCCGCTTCCGGGTGGTCAAGCTGCGCCCCTCGGTGCTGTCGCAGATCGCCGTCTCCAAGACCGAGCCGGGCGACGAGAACAACCAGGACATCTCCAGCCTGGTCGGCAAG
>CAZDRS010000083.1:0-9203 GCA_964507585.1 uncultured Dechloromonas sp. | reverse complement strand
TCATGCCCTGCTGCGACGTGATCAACCGCGGCGCCGCGCTGTACGACAACCTGGTCATCTTCGCCACGCTCGATGCCCAGCTGGTTGCCCTCAACCAGGACACCGGCAAGGTCGTCTGGAAGGAAAAGCTGGAAGACTACGCCGCCGGCTACTCCGCCACCGCCGCCCCGATCATCGCCAAGGGCAAGCTGATCACCGGCGTCTCCGGCGGTGAATTCGGCATCGTCGGCCGTATCGACGCCCGCGACCCGAAGACCGGCAAGCTGATCTGGACGCGTCCGACCGTCGAAGGCCACATGGGCTACATGGTCAAGAACGGCGAGAAGGTCGAAAACGGCATTTCCGGCACCACCAACGCCACCTGGAACGGCGACCTGTGGAAGACCGGCGGCGCCGCCACCTGGAACGGCGCCACCTACGATCCGGAAACCAACCTGATCTTCGCCGGCACCGGCAACCCGGCCCCGTGGAACAGCCACCTGCGCCCGGGCGACAACCTGTTCTCCTCCTCCACCGTCGCCATCGACGCCGACACCGGCAAGATCGTCTGGCACTTCCAGAACACCCCGCACGACGGCTGGGACTTCGACGGCGTGAACGAATTCATCTCCTTCGACTACAAGGATCCGAAGACGGGCAAGATCATCAAGGCCGGCGGCAAGGCCGACCGTAACGGTTTCTTCTTCGTCAACGACCGTACCAACGGCAAGCTGCTCAACGCCTTCCCGTTCGTCAAGAAAATCACCTGGGCAACGGGTTACAACCTGGAAACCGGCCGCCCGAACTACACGGCCGATGGCCGTCCGGGTGACCCGGCGGAAGGTGCCGATGGCAAGAAGGGCAAGGTCGTCTTCTCCGCCCCGTCCTTCCTCGGCGGCAAGAACCAGCAGCAGATGGCCTACAGCCCGCAGACCGGCCTCTTCTACGTGCCGGCCAACGAATGGGCGATGGACATCTGGAACGAACCGGTTGCCTACAAGAAGGGCGCCGCCTACCTGGGCGCCGGCTTCACCATCAAGGCGCTGAACGACGACTACATCGGTGCCCTGCGCGCCGTAGACCCGACTACCGGCAAGATCGTCTGGGAAAACAAGAACTACGCCCCGCTCTGGGGTGGTGTCCTGACCACCGCCGGCGGCCTGGTCTTCTACGGCACCCCGGAAGGCTTCCTGAAGGGCGTCGACGCCAAGACCGGCAAGGAACTCTGGTCGTTCCAGGTCGGCACCGGCATCGTTGCCCCCCCGGTTACCTGGGAACAGGATGGCGAGCAGATGATCGCCGTCACCACCGGCTGGGGCGGCGCCGTACCGCTCTGGGGCGGCGACGTGGCCAAGCGCGTGAACTACCTCGAACAGGGCGGTTCCGTCTGGGTCTTCAAGCTGCACAAGGGCTGATCTCTCCCCGAGGGCGCCTCGCCGCCCTCTCCCCCACGGCCCGGCTGCTTCGGCACCCGGGCCGTTTTTTCGCCCGGATTGGTCGTAACCCCACAGGCAGAAATCCAGCAAATCCCTGCTGCCCGGATTCCCGCCCATGAGGGCATGACGCTGAACAGAACTGCACTGTCCGGTACGCATCGTATGTCGGGTTTTCCCCAAGGAGGCGCGTGTTGCTCCTGTTCCGCAAAACGATTAGATTGAGGGAAAAGGACTGCCACCACCGGCAGATAACAGGCATTCAGCCCAGAAGGAAGGATCGATGAGATTCGCCGAGCTGGTCGACATCGACGAAATGAGGGCGCTCTGCGAGAGCTTCACGGCCGCCACCGGCGCGGTGACGGCGATCCTCGAACTGGACGGCGAGATTCTCGTTGCCACCGGATGGCAGGACATCTGCACCCGCTTTCACCGCTGCAACCCCGACACCGCCAAGCGCTGCCTGGAAAGCGACACGATCCTCGCCGCCGAACTGCAGCAGGGCAAGCCCTACAACGTCTACCAATGCCGCAACGGACTGGCCGACATCGCCGTGCCGATCACCGTCGGCGGCGAGCACGTGGCCAATTTCTTCACCGGCCAGTTTTTCTTCGAGAAGCCGGACGAGGCCTATTTCATCCGCCAGGCCGGCGAATTCGGCTTCCCGCACGACGAATACCTGGCCGCCCTGAGGAAGGCGCCGGTTTTCTCCCATGAACAGATCGAGCGGGTCATGGGTTTTCTCACCCATCTCGCCAAGGTCATCGGGGAAATGGGGCTGGCCCGCCGGAAGCTGCAGCAGGCGAACCGGGCGCTCCTCGAGAGCGCTGCGATCATCCATTCGTCCGACGATGCCATCATCGGCAATACCCTGGAAGGCGTGATCACCAGCTGGAACCGGGGGGCCGAGGCGATTTTCGGCTATTCGGCACAGGAGGCGATCGGGCAATCCACCAACATGCTGCTCCCGCCCGGCGCCGAGGACGAGGAATCCGCAATCCTGTCGCGCATCCGGCACGGCCAGACCGTCGAGCACCTGGAAACGCAGCGGCTGCGCCGCGACGGCACGATCATCGACGTGTCGGCCACCATCTCCCCCATCCGGGACGAAACGGGCCGCATCGTCGGTGCCTCCAAGATCGCCCGCGACATTACCCGGCAGCGCCAGGCCGACCGCGCACTGGCCAACGAACGCGGCTTCCTGCATACCCTGATCAACACCCTGCCCGACCTGGTGTGGCTGAAGGACGTCGACGGGGTCTACCTGAGTTGCAACCGCCGCTTCGAGGATTTTTTCGGCGCCCGGGCCGAGGAAATCGTCGGCAAGACGGATTACGATTTCGTCGACGCGACGCTGGCGGACTTTTTCCGGGCCCACGACCGCAAGGCGATGGAGGCCAATGCACCTTCGGTTAACGAGGAGGATATCGCCTTCGCCTCCGACGGCCATCGCGAACGGCTCGAAACGACCAAGGTGCCGATGCGCGACGAGGCGGGCAAGCTGATCGGCGTGCTCGGCATCGGGCACGACATTACCGGGCGCAAGCAGGCCGAAGCCACCCTGCGGGAAAGCGAACGGCGCTACCGCCACCTCGTCGAGACGCTGCCTGACATCGTCTACACCTTCTCCCTGCAGCGCGGCGGCGTCTATTACTCGCCGCGGGCGGCCGAGGTCTTCGGTCGGCCGGTGGACGAACTGCTTGCCCGGCCCTTCCTGTGGGCCGAGTCGATCCACCCCGAGGATCGCCCCCGGCTCCGGCAGGCCGTTGCCCGCCTGGTCGCCGACCAGACGCCGTTCCAGCTCGAATACCGGTTCATGGATGCCCGGGGACAGTGGCGCTGGCTGTTCGACCGCTCCATCGGGATCCGGAACGAGGATGGCGACACCCTGATCGAAGGGCTGGCCATGGACATCACCGAGATGAAGGCAATCGAGGACGAACTGGCCGAACATCGCCACCACCTGGAGCGCCTGGTCGAGGAACGCACCCATCAACTGGTCGTTGCCAAGAACCTGGCGGAAACGGCCAATATCGCCAAGAGCGCCTTCCTGGCCAACATGAGCCACGAAATCCGGACGCCGCTCAATGCCATCACCGGCATGGTGCACATCCTGCGCCGCGCTGGCGTCACGCCGCAGCAAGCGGAAAAGCTCGACAAGATCGAAACCGCCGGCACGCACCTGCTGGAAATCATCAACGCGGTACTCGATCTTTCCAAGATCGAAGCCGGCAAGTTCTCACTGGCGGAAGAAGCGCTCGACATCGCGGCGATGCTCGACACGCTCGCCGCCATGATCGGCGACCGGATCAAGGCCAAGGGATTGCGCTTCGACATCGACACCGCCCCCCTGCCTGCTTCGCTGCTCGGCGACCGCCCCCGCCTCCAGCAAGCCCTGCTCAACTACCTGAGCAATGCGCTCAAATTCACCGAGCACGGCGGCATCCTGCTGCGCACCCGGGTCGTCGAGGAGCAGCCGGCCGATGCCCTGCTCCGCTTCGAAGTCATCGACAGCGGCCCGGGCGTTTCGCCGGAGGCCAAGGCCAGGCTGTTCTCGGCCTTCGAGCAGGCCGACAACTCGACCACCCGCAAATATGGCGGTACCGGCCTCGGCCTTGCCATCACCCGCAAGCTGGCCCAACTGATGGGCGGCGATGCCGGCGTCGACACCGAACTGGGCAAGGGCAGCTGCTTCTGGCTGACCGTCCGGGTCAAGAAAGGTGCCGGCCCGAGCCAAGCCTCTGCCCTACAAAGCCGCCAGGATGCCGAAATCGCGCTGAAAAACGCCTTCGCCGGCAAGCGCATCCTGCTCGCCGAAGACGAACCGGTGAACCGCGAGGTAGCGCTCAGCCTGCTCGGTGATGCCGGCCTCGTGGCGGATGTAGCCGAGGATGGCCAGCAAGCACTGGCACTGGCCCGGGCAAACGACTACCCGCTGATCCTGATGGACATGCAAATGCCCAACATGGACGGTCTGGAGGCCACCCGCCGGATACGCCAACTGCCCGGACGCGCACGCGTTCCGATCCTGGCCATGACGGCCAACGCCTTTGCCGAGGACAAGCAGCGCTGCACCGAAGCCGGCATGAACGACTTCATCACCAAGCCGGTCGACCCGGATGTGCTCTTCGTCGTCCTGCTGCACTGGCTGACGAAATCGGTGTAACGCCTCGCAGGCGTCAAAAACGCCCGATAATCGAAAAATCGGACAGGCTGGCTTTCACTGTCGTAGCGTTCTCATAATCACCGTGATCGGTGTATCTTGTGCTTATCCCGTTGCGCCGCCCGCCTCTATCTAATTCGTCCGTATGCTCATCAACCTGATCAACAACATCGCTTTCCTGGTCGCCCTGGTGGCGGCGGGGCTGATTGTCCTCAAGCGGTTTCGCAATGATGCGCTGCACCGCCAGGTCTTGCTGGGCTTCCTGTTTGGCGGGGTAACCCTGCTCGGCATGTTGAACCCGGTCAATTTTGCGCCCGGGTTGATTTTTGACAGTCGATCGATCGCGCTCTCGGTAGCCGGTGTCGTCGGCGGAGGCGTCACTGCCGCGATTGCGGCGGCCATGGCTGCGCTTTATCGCTATCAGCTGGGTGGCATCGGGGCGCCGGTCGGGGTTACGGTGATTCTGGCCTCCGCGCTGCTCGGCGTACTGGCCCGGCAGTGGTGGTTGCGACGGGCGACGATGCCGTCGGCGATGCACTATCTGGCCCTTGGCGTGCTGGTGCAACTGGCGCAACTGGCCGCGTTCACCCAGATTCCCAACCGGGCCGGCTATCCCTTCGTCGAGCAGGCGTGGTGGGTTCTACTGCTCTTCTATCCGCCGGCCACCATGTTGCTGTGCCAGGTCTTTCGCGACCAGGAGCAGCGCCTGGAGCACCAGCAGGCGCTGCAATCGGCGCAGGATGCGGCCATGCGCGAGCGCTCCATGCTGCGGACGCTGATCGACACGCTGCCCGACCTGATCTGGCTGAAGGATGCCCAGGGCGTCTTTCTCGCCTGCAACCATCGTTTCGAGCAGTACTTCGGGGCGAGCGAGCGGGTAATCGTCGGCAAGACCGATTACGACTTCGTCGACAAGACGCTGGCTGACTTCTTTCGGGCCAACGACCGTGCCGCCATGGAAAAGAATGCGGCTTCGGTCAACGAAGAGGAAATCACCTTCGCCGCCGACGGCCATCGCGAGCTGCTGAAAACGACCAAGATCCCGATGCTCGACGAAAACGGCCAGCTCATTGGCGTTCTCGGCATCGGCCACGACACCACGCAGCAAAGAGCGGCCGAGCGGGCACTGGAAAATAGCGAAAAGCAGCTGCGCTTCGTGCTCGAAGGCGCTGAACTGGGCTTCTGGGATTGGGATATCGCGGCCGGTACGGTGGTGCGCAACGAGCGCTGGGCAACCATGCTTGGCTACAGCCACGCCGAAATCGAGCAGACGGCACAGCAATGGACTGACTTCATCCACCCCGACGACCGCGCCCGGGCCTGGGAATCGATCAATGCCGTTCTGGAAGGCCGCAGCAGCATGCACCGGCTGGAATACCGGATGTTGCGCAAGGATGGCAGCACCATCTGGATTCTCGACCAGGCCAACGTGATGCAGCGCGACGCGAACGGCAAGCCGCTGCGCATGTGCGGCACGCACACCGACATTTCGGAAATCAAGGCGACGGAAGAGGAGCTGACGCAACACCGGCGCCATCTCGAAAAGCTGGTCGGCGAACGCACCCACGAGTTGACACTGGCCAAGGTGGCGGCCGAGACGGCGAATGTCGCCAAGAGTGCCTTCCTGGCCAACATGAGCCACGAGATCCGCACGCCGCTGCACGCCATCACCGGCATGGTTCACGTGCTGCGCCGTTCGGCCTTGACGCCGCAACAAGCCGACAAGCTCGACACGATCGAAGCGGCCGGCAAACACCTGCTCGAAATCATCAATTCCGTTCTCGACCTGTCCAAGATCGAGGCCGGCAAATTCACGCTCGAAGAGGTGCCTGTCCATATCGGCACCGTACTCGAAAACATTGTCTCGATGCTGGCCCCGAAGGCCCGGGCCAAAGGCATTGCCATCCGCACGGAAAACCTCGTCAGCACACACACCTTGCTCGGCGACCCCACCCGCCTCCAGCAAGCGCTGCTCAACTACGCCGCCAATGCCCTCAAATTTACCGATCAAGGCCACATCACGCTGCGCATCCGGGAAGAAGCGCAGAGCCAGGAAAGCGTGACCGTGCGTTTTGAAGTGGAAGACACCGGGGTCGGCGTGGCCCCCGACGCGCTGCCCAAGCTGTTTGGCACCTTCGAACAAGCCGACAACTCGACCACGCGCAAATATGGCGGCACCGGGCTGGGCCTGGCCATCACCCGCAAGCTGGCCGAGTTGATGGGGGGCACGGTGGGCGTCGAGAGCATCGAAGGCCAGGGGAGTACGTTCTGGTTTTCTGCCGTTCTCGGCAAAGCCGTTGAAACCAGCGAACGCTTGCCCGGCGTGGTGATCGAGGAAGCGGGCCTGGCCATACAGCGCGACCACGCCGGCAAGCGAATCCTGCTGGCCGAGGACGAACCGATCAACCAGGAAATTGCCCGAACCTTGCTCGAAGATGTCGGGCTCGCCGTCGATGTCGCAAACGACGGCCAGGAGGCGGTCGACCAGGCACGCCTCGGTCGCTACGACCTGATCCTGATGGATATGCAAATGCCGCGACTGGACGGTCTGGATGCAGCCCGGCAGATCCGCCTGCTGCCTGGCGGCGCGACAACGCCCATCCTGGCCATGACGGCGAACGCCTTTGCCGAGGACAGGGCACGCTGCTTCGCCGCCGGCATGAACGACTTCATCGCCAAGCCGGTGGCACCGGAGATTCTTTACCAGACGTTGCTCCGCTGGCTCGACAAGCCGGCCGGCTGAACGGCCGTTAGCGCCCTGTCAGGCCGGCTTTGGAAATTGACGAGCACCAAGGGAACACTGTTCGACTATTGATCAACCCGGTGCTCCATTCTGGAGCAACCCTGCTCGCCACCAGGCGCGCCCAGTACGAACAGGCCCGGCAACTGACCGGCATCCGGGAAAACGAGCGGACAGACCCGGCTCACGAAGCGCACGACGACATGGGCCAGCCCCTGCTTGGGCTGAATCCTGTTACCCCACTTCCAACGCCATGCCAAAGGCTCGATACGGCCGCCATGGCCGATTGTGCGGCCAAGCAGCGGCGAGCAATTGCACCACACGCTCACTGCGCTGCGTCCGTACGCTCTGAATGCCGCTGACCCGACCGAAAGCCGGCATCGAATTTGCAGAGGTTTGTTTGGTACACCGCCGCCGGGGGACGAAGCCGGCGCGCTGGCGCTCTACCGAGTGGTGCAGGAACCCCTGGCCAACGTGGTACGTGACAGCGGCGCCCGGCACGGGCTGGTCGACATGCGCGACCCGGTCGGCGCCTGATCGTTTCACTCTTCCATCAAACCAAACGGAGACATTTTCATGCAACGCCGCATCCATCACGGACTCGCCGCCCTCAGCCTCGTCGTCGCCAGCACCCTGGCCGGTGCCGCCGAGCACGCCACGCCGCGCGAAGCCCGCGCCCTGTTCGACCAGGCCGTCAAATATCTGCAAACCAATGGCACCGACAAATCCTGGAAGGCCTTCAACAACCGTACCGGCCCCTTCGTCAAGAAAGACCTCTACATCTATGTGATCGACACCAAGGGCACCTACGTCGCCAACGGGGCAGCACCGCTCGACCTGGTCGGTCTCAATGTGCTCGATACCGTCGATGCCTCGGGCAACCCGCTGTTCCGCAACATGATCGCCGTCACCGACAAGCAGGCGGAAGCCAAGATCCGCTACGTCTGGCTCAATCGCAAGAGCAACCATGTCGAGCCCAAGGTGGCCTGGCTGCACCGCGAGGGCGACTACGTCCTCGGCGTTGGCTACTACGCGCCCCGCTCGACCGCCGACGATGCCCGCAAGCTGCTCAACGCGGCCAGCGTCGAGGTCAAGAACCTCGGCATGGCCAAGGCTGCAGCCAGCTTCAACGATACCCGCGGCAACTTCGTGCACGACGACCTCTACGTCTTCGCCGTCAATCTGCAAAGCGGCAAGTTCGAGGCCCACGGCATGAACCCGAAGTGGACAGGTACCGATGCCTCCGACCTGCACGACGTCGAAGGCAAGCCGCTGATCAAGGAAATGCTCGACCTGGCCAAGACCAAGGGCGAAGGCACCGTCGATTACGTCTGGCGCAACCCGGTGACCAATGCCGTGGAAAAGAAGCGCACCTTCATTCGCCGCGAAAACGGCAGCCTGATCGGCGTCGGCTTCTACGCCGAATAAGTGCCGCCGGGGCTGCCTGCCAGGTTGCGCAGCAACGTGGCGAACAGCAGCTCCGGCTCGACCGGCTTGGCGACAAAGTCATTCATGCCGGCATCGATGCAGCGCTGCCTGTCCTCGGCGAAGGCATTGGCGGTCATCGCCACGATCGGCACCCGGCCGCCGCCGGGCAGCGCGCGGATGGCCCGGGTGGCGGCCAGGCCATCCATCACCGGCATCTGCATGTCCATCAGGATCAGGTCGTAGGCCTGGCGGGCGGCGGCATCGACCGCCTCGCGGCCGTCGCCGGCAAGGTCGGGGGCAATCCCGACTTCCTCCAGCATCGACAAAGCGATTTCCCGGTTGAGCAAGTCGTCCTCGACCAGCAGCAGGCGCTTGCCCCGGGCCACTTGGCTGAGGCGCCGGGTCAGTTCACTCAGGTCGATGCCCGGCGAAGCCCCCGGGCCAGCGTGATCGATGGAAA
>CAZDRS010000082.1:0-9226 GCA_964507585.1 uncultured Dechloromonas sp. | reverse complement strand
TGATGTGCCATTTCGAGCTGTCCATCGAGAGCATCGAAAGCGCCCACCTGATCGACTTCCGCAAGTATTTCGCGGCCGAACTCGAAGACATGAAGGAAATGGAGCGTGCCGGCCTGTTGAAGGTGGATCGCGAGTGGATCACCGTGCTGCCGCCGGGCCGCATGCTGGTGCGTGTCATCTCCATGGTCTTCGACCGCTATCTGCGCGAGGGGCGGCAACGGGCCAGCTACTCCAAGGTGATTTGATCGCCTGGCAGCGAAACGAACGGGCAGGTTAAACTGCCCGTTTTGCTTTTCTGGCTTGCCCACAATGCCCGATTCCGGTTTTCTTGCCCTGTTCCTCGTTGGTCTGCTTGGTGGGACGCACTGTGTCGGCATGTGCGGCGGCATTGTCGGCGCCATGTCGATGGGCGGCAAGACCGGCTGGGGCATCCACCTGGCCTACAACGCCGGGCGCATCCTGTCCTACGCGGCAGCCGGCGCCATCGCCGGGGCGCTGGGCGCTGCCAGCCTGGGGCTGGAGGGCCAGGTGCCGGTACGCATGGCGCTTTATTTGATCGCCAACCTGATGCTGGTCGCCCTTGGCCTGTACTTGATTGGCCTTACGGGCGCCTTGGCTTTTACCGAACGTGCCGGACAGGCGCTTTGGCGCCGATTGCAGCCGCTGACCAAACTTTTCTTGCCGGTGCGCAGCATCGCCCAGGCGTTTCCGCTTGGCATGCTGTGGGGCTGGTTGCCTTGCGGCCTGGTCTATAGCGCGCTGGCCTCCGCCTTGACCGCCGGCTCGGCCGGGCGGGGGGCGGCGATGATGCTGGCTTTCGGCTTGGGAACCCTGCCCAATCTGCTGCTTGCCGGCCTGTTGCTGGCCCGCCTCAACGAAATCGTCAAACGGCCTGCTGTGCGTACCGCATCGGGCCTGTTGGTGCTAGGCTTTGGAATATACGGTTTTATTGGCCTGATGCGCCTGTCGGGCTGGCTTTAAGAGGTTTGCCATGAAAATCCTGTTGCCGGTTGACGGCTCCCCCTGCTCGCTGCGTGCGGTCGAGCAGTTGATCTCGCACGTCGCCTGCCTGCGCGAGGTGCCGGAAATTCACTTGTTGCACGTTCATCCGCCGATTCCCATCGGCCGCGTCCAGGCCCATGTCGGCAAGGACACGCTGCATGCCTACTATCTCGAAGAAGGGCAGGCGCAGTTGCTGGCAGCCCAGCAGAAGCTCGATGCGGCGGGGCGTTTCCATACGACGCATATCCACGTCGGACAGCCCGGCGAGGTGATTGCCAAGCTCGCCGGCGAACTCGCTTGCGACCTGATCGTGATGGGCACGCATGGCCGCAGTCCGGTGGCCGGCATGGTGATGGGTTCGGTAGCCAGCCGCGTGCTGCATCTGGCGCACTGTCCGGTGTTGCTCGTCAAATGAGCGAGGTCGATAACGGGCGGGTCGTCGAGTTCGCGATTGGCGGCATGACCTGTGCCGCCTGTTCGACCAGGCTGGAGAAGGTGCTCAACCGCCAGGCGGGCATGCAGGCCAATGTCAATCTGGCCGCCGAGCGGGCGCGGGTGCGGCTATCCGGTGTGGCGGACGAGGCGGCGGTTGTGGCAGCTGTGGCCAAGGCGGGCTTTGTGGCCGAGGTGGTCGATAGCCAGACCCGCGAGCGGGAGAAGGCAGAAAAAGAGCGGGCTTATCGCAGTGAGATCAAGCGCTTCTGGATTGCCGTTGTGCTGACCTTGCCGCTGGTCGGGCAAATGCTGTTCATGTTTGGTGAGCATGGCCACCTGAACGAGTTGCCGCGCTGGCTGCAACTGGTGTTGGCGACGCCGGTGCAGTTCTGGATCGGCTGGCGTTTCTACGACGGTGCCTGGAAGGCGTTGCGCGGCGGTGGGGCGAACATGGATGTGCTGGTCGCGCTGGGCACCAGCATGGCCTGGGGCTTTTCGACGGTGGTGACGTTGTTCGCACTGCCACAGCACGTCTATTTCGAAGGTGGTGCGGCGGTCATTACCTTGGTACTGCTCGGCAAGTTGCTGGAAGCGCGAGCCAAGGCCCGGACGTCGGAGGCCATCGAATCGCTGGTGCGCCTGCAGCCGAAGACGGCACGTGTCGAACGCGATGGCCAGTGGATTGAAATGCCCGTCGATGCGCTGATGCCGGGCGATATTTTCCTGGTGCGGCCGGGCGAGAGCGTGCCGGTCGACGGCGAGGTGGTCGATGGCGAGTCGAGCGTCAACGAGGCGATGCTGACTGGCGAAAGCATGCCCATCGGCAAGCAGGCTGGCGACAAGGTGTTCGCAGCCACGGCCAACGGCCAGGGGGCTTTGCGCTGCAAGGCGACCGGCGTTGGCGAGCATACCCTGCTGGCTGGCATCATCCGGCTGGTTGGCGAGGCGCAGGGTTCCAAGGCACCGGTGCAGCGCTTGGCCGACCGGATTTCCGGGATTTTCGTGCCGACGGTGTGCGCCATCGCCCTGCTCACGTTTATCGGCTGGTGGATGTATTCCGGCGAATTTTCCGAAGCGCTGGTCAATGCGGTCGCGGTGCTGGTCATTGCCTGCCCCTGTGCGCTGGGGCTGGCGACGCCGACCGCGATCATGGTCGGCACCGGGCAGGGGGCCCGGGCCGGTATCCTGGTCAAGAATGCCGAAGCGCTGGAGCGGGCCGAGAAAATCACGGTGCTGGCGCTGGACAAGACCGGTACGTTGACCTGCGGCCACCCGCAGGTGACGGACAGCGATGCGCGGGGCCTGACGAACATCGAAGCGCTGCGTTTGGCGGCTGCCCTGGAGCACAATTCCGAACACCCGCTGGCACGGGCTATTGTCGCTGCCTTTGGCGATGGCGAACTGGCTGCCGTGAGCGGCTTCAAGGCAACGGCTGGCATGGGGGTTGAGGGCACGGTCGATGGACGCAGCTTGCGCCTCGGTTCGCCCGAATGGCTGGGGCTGCAGGACGACGCCGTGGTACGCCAGTGGCAGCAGGCTGGCAAGACGGTGGTGGTACTGGCCGAGGGCACAACGACGCTGGGAGTGTTTGCGGTGGCCGATGCCCTGCGGCCGACCTCGCGTGCCGCCGTGGCTCGCTTGCGCGAACGCGGCATCCGGGTGGTCATGCTGACCGGCGACAACGCAACCACAGCCGCCGCTATCGCCGCCGAGGCTGGCATTGACGAATTCCGTGCCGGCATCCTGCCGGGCGACAAGGCGCAGGCGGTGGCCGAGTTGAAGGCGGGCGGCAATCTGGTCGGCATGGTCGGCGACGGCATCAACGATGCGCCGGCGCTGGCGGCGGCCGATGTCAGCTTCGCCATCGGCGCCGGGTCGGATGCGGCGATCGAGGCGGCGGATCTGACCTTGATTCGCAGCGACCTGCTCGGGATCGGCGATGCGATTGCCTTGTCGGCCGCGACATTGGGGAAGATACGGCAGAACCTTTTCTTCGCCTTCATTTACAATGTGCTTGGAATTCCGCTCGCCGCCTTGGGGTGGCTCAATCCGGTCGTGGCCGGTGCGGCCATGGCGATGAGTTCGGTTTCCGTTGTTTCCAATTCGCTCCTGTTGAAGCGCTGGCGGCCGCTGGCCTGAAGGGCCGAAGTGTTACGGGGTCTCGATGGCCGAAAAGCTGGAAGAAAAACTAGATGGGGTATGGGTTGCCAATGACAGCCCGGGATCAGCAAACGACACGATAACGATGAGCGATCAGGAGACAATGTTTCGAACCACGATGGCGGCCGCCCAGGTCGGCATCTTCGTGCTTCAGGATCAGCGCTTCAAGTTCGTCAATCCGTTTCTGGCCAGCCTGCTCGGTTATGAGGAGGCCGAGCTGATTGGCAGCATGGGGCCGCTCGATGTCGTGGCGCCGGAGTATCACGGCGTGGTGGTCGAGAACATGGTGAAGCGGGCAGCCGGTGTTGTCGGTGGTGCCTACGAGCTGGTCATCGTACGCAAGGACGGCACGCAATTCCCGGCAACGGTGCTCGGGGCGCCGGCCATGATCGACGGCCGGCCGGCTTCCGTGGGCACTGTGCTCGATATTTCGGTGCAGAAGGCCGCCGAGCAGCGTATCCGCGAACTGGCCGATTACGATGTGTTGACCGGGCTACCCAACCGGCGCCTGTTGCGCGAGCGTTTCGTCCAGTTGCTGGCCGCGGCCGAGCGTGACAAGGAAGAACTGGCGGTCATCTTTCTCGATCTCGACCATTTCAAGCGGGTGAACGACTCGCTCGGGCATAGCGTCGGCGACGAGTTGCTGTGCGAAGTGGCGCGCCGACTGGGCAGCGTGGTGCGCCGGGTCGATACCCTGGCCCGTTTGGGTGGTGACGAGTTCATTTTCGCCATGCCTGGCTTCCACAGCGCGGCGGCGGCCGATGTCGCCCGCCGCCTGCTCGACGTCTTCGCCCGGCCATTCGAGATTGCCGATCACGAGTTGACGGTCACCCCTTCGCTTGGCATCAGCATCTATCCGCACGACGGCGACGATCTGGAAACCCTGTTGCGTAACGCCGATACGGCGATGTACCAGGCCAAGGAGGTCGGTCGCAACGCCTTCCAGTTCTATTCGAGCGAGATGAATTCGAAGTCGCTCGATCGCCTGCTGATCGAGAGCAACCTGCGCCGGGCCCTGAGCCACCGGGAGTTCGTGCTGCATTACCAGCCCCTGGTCAATCTGGCCAACGGCTTGATCGTCGGCGTCGAGGCGCTGATTCGCTGGCAGCACCCGGAGCTCGGCTTGATTCTGCCGGATCGTTTCATCCACATTGCCGAAGAAACCGGCTTGATCAATCCGATCGGCGACTGGGTGCTGTGCGAAGCCTGTCGCCAGGCACAGACCTGGCGCGATGCGGGCTTGCCGGCCGTGGTCATGGCGGTGAACGTGGCGCCCGTGCAGTTTCGTCAATCCGGGTTTGTCGAGGTGGTGGCCGGTGCGCTGGCCACCTCCGGGCTCGAAGCCGGCTACCTGGAACTGGAATTGACCGAGCGCACGGTGATGCACGATGCCGGCAACAACATGGGTACCTTGTCGGCCCTGCATCGCATGGGGGTCGAGTTGTCGCTCGACGATTTCGGCACCGGCTATTCGTCGCTGGCCTACCTGAAGCGTTTCCCGGTCGGCAAGCTGAAGATCGACCGCTCTTTCGTCAACGATCTGGAAACCGACCCCGACGATTGGGCCATCGCCTCGACCATCGTCAGCATGGGGCGCAGCCTGCGTCTGACGGTGCTGGCCGAAGGGGTGGAAAAGCCGGAACAGCTGGCCTTATTGCGTAAAATGGGCTGCGATATGGCGCAGGGTTACCATTTCAGCCGCCCGGTGGAGGCTGACGAAATGGCCGACATCCTGCGTCGCCAACCTTTTGTGAACAGGTAATGCAATGGAAAACACGTTAATCAAGATCGGCGGCATGAGCTGCCAGGGCTGCGTCAAGAATATCGGCGGCGTGTTGAGCGCCCTGGCGGGCGTGGCATCGGCCGAAGTCTCGCTGGAGGCTGCCGAGGCCAAGGTGGCTTTTGACCCGCAGGTGGTCAGCCGTGCCGCCCTGGTCGAGGCCATCGAGGACGCCGGTTTCGACGCCGAATAAACCAGAACAACGTTTGATTTGAGAGAACCGTAGTGTCCGAACAAGCCGTCCGCCTGACCCAGCTTTCCCACGGAGGGGGCTGTGGTTGCAAGATCGCACCCGCCGTACTGCAAAAAATCCTCGCCGGTTCCGCCCCCGGCATCGTGCCGCCACAATTGCTGGTCGGTACGGAAACCAGTGACGATGCGGCGGTCTATCAGGTCAATCCGCAGCAGGCGATTGTTGCGACGACCGACTTCTTCATGCCGATCGTCGACGATCCGCACGATTTCGGGCGTATCGCGGCAACCAATGCCATTTCCGATGTCTATGCCATGGGCGGTACGCCGCTCTTCGCACTGGCGCTGGTCGGCATGCCGGTCAATGTGCTGCCGCTGGAAACCATCGGCAAGATTTTGCAGGGCGGTGAGGACGTTTGCCGCGCGGCGGGCATCCCGATTGCCGGCGGGCATACCATCGACTCGGTCGAGCCGATCTACGGCCTGGTCGCCATCGGTATCGTCAATCCGACTCATCTGAAGCGCAATTCCGGCGCCAAGCCGGGCGACAAGCTGATCCTCGGCAAGCAGCTCGGGGTCGGCATTTACAGCGCTGCGCTGAAGAAGGATCAACTGCTCGCCAGCGATTACGACGCGATGATCGCTACCACCACGCAACTGAATACGCCGGGGCCGCTGCTGGCCTGCCTGGATGGCGTGCATGCGGTAACCGACGTGACCGGTTTCGGCCTGGCCGGGCACCTGCTTGAAGTGTGCAAGGGCAGCAAGCTGCGCGCCCGGGTGAATTACGCCGATCTGCCGCTGCTGCCGCGGGCTCGGGAATTGGTCGAAGCGGGTTACCTGACCGGCGCCTCCGGCCGCAACTGGGCGAGCTATGGCGATGGCGTGGCGATGGCCGCTGGCTTGGGCGATACCGCGCGCACCCTGCTGACCGACCCGCAAACCTCGGGCGGCCTGCTGGTTTCGTGCTCGCCGGAAACGGTGACCGAAGTGCTGTCCATCTTCCTGCAGCAAGGGTTCTCGCATGTTTCGGTCATCGGTGAGATGGCCGAGGGCGAGCCGGGGATCGACGTCTGCTGATCTCCTGACACGAAAATACAACAGCTGAGTACAACAGCCGGGCCGTCGCAGGTGTACGGCCCGGGTAAGCAGTTGTTTCTTGTTTGTAAATGCGATATATTCGCATTATCGTTAGCAATTGATGCGGCGGGGTCTTCGGCTTTTCTTGACCTCCTGCCGTTCGGTTTAACGCTCGGACGAAACGACAATCCGGCAAGCCAGCCTTCACGCCAGCCAGCCATCCCCGACTGACTAAGAGAAGGCTTGCTTGTGAAAAAACAAAACGTATCGGGCGTTCGTGCCCGCACGCATACCCCGTTTGTCTCCGTATACGGTAACCCGTGTCTGGCAACTCGCCGCCTGCCGTTCTGCGCCGCTGTCATGGCTGCGCTGCTCGGCATGGGGGGTAGTGCCCTGGCTGAAGAGGAGAAAACCCTTTCTTCGGTGACGGTGACCGGCACCCAGGAGCAGGCGGATGGCTATCGCGCTACCAAGACCCGTGTCGGCAAGGTGGTTCAGGATCCGCACGATGTACCGCAGGCGATCACCACGGTGACGCGGGCGCTGATCGAGGAGCAGGAGGCCAATTCCCTGCGCGAAGCGCTGCGCAACGTCTCCGGCCTGAGCTTCAATGCGGCCGAAGGCGGCCGTTCCGGCGACAACATGAACCTGCGCGGTTTCTACACCTTCGGCGACATGTATCTCGACGGTATCCGCGATACGGCCCAGTACAACCGCGAGTTGTTCAACCTGGAGCAGGTCGATGTCCTGCGCGGCGCGGCAGCCATGCTTTTCGGCCGTGGCCAGGCCGGCGGGGTGATCAACCAGGTCAGCAAGACGCCGATGTTGTACGGCATCAACAAGGTGGGCGTCGGTGTCGGCACCGATGGCTTCCGCGAGGTCAAGGCCGATCTCAACCAGCGCCTGGGCGATACGACGGCGCTGCGCCTGAATGTGATGAACCGCGATGAAGGCAGTGCGCGCAGCAACCCCTACACCGGCACCGAGCCGGAGGTACATCGCATGGGCTTCGCGCCGAGCATTGCGTTTGGCCTGGGTACCGACCATGAAGTGACGCTGAGCCACCTGTGGGTCAAGACACAGGATAGGCCAGACTACGGCGTGCCTTTCGTCGATAAGTGCCCGGACGAGGCCAAGGCGAAGGCGGGCAACTACTACGGCGTCGATGGCAATTTTGACGACAGCGAAACGAATATTTCCACCTTCAATTACCTGTTCAAGATTTCGCCGGATACCCAGTGGCGCACCGTGCTGCGCGCTGCCAACTACAAGCGTGCCTATTGGGCAGTGGCCGGCCAGGGTACGTTGACCCAATACAGCACGACCGGCCAGGCCAAGACGCGTCAGTTCGAGACCGACAACTACGTGCTGCAAAGCGACCTGAATACCGCTTTCAACCTGTTCGGCATGCGTAACGAGCTGATTACCGGCTTTGAGTTTCTCAAGGAAGATTCGATCCGTTGGGCGCTACGCAATATTGGAACGAGTGCCCAGCCGAAGTACATCGCCGGGGAATTCACGACGGCGCCGGCCGCAACCTACAAGGGCGAAACCTACAGCGCCTACGTGCAGGACACCATCGAGTTCGTACCCGACTGGAAGCTGACCCTCGGCATCCGCCGCGACATCATGCGCTCCGAGTATTTCACCAACGGAACTGCCTTCAGCGGCGACTTTGGCGAGAACAGCTACCGCACCGGCCTGTCGTGGCAGCCGACGGCGGCCCAGCATTACTACGTCGGCTGGAGCGATTCGTTCAGCCCGACGGCCGATCTCTACCAGTTGTCCGGCAGCCAGTATCCGGCCGAGCGCTCCAAGGTTGTCGAGCTGGGTAGCAAGTGGCTGCTGCTCGATGGCAATTTCTCGCTCCGCACCTCGCTGTATCGCGCTATCAAGGATTGGGAGCGCAATACCGACCTGGAATCGACGGCGAGCATCCTGACCAAGAAGCGCCAGTCGGATGGTGTCGAACTGGAAGTGGCCGGCCGAATTACCGACAACTGGGAGATCTTCAGCGGCCTGTCCTATATCCACGCGGAGATTCTCGAGGTGGCTCCGGGCAACGGCAACGTAAACTTCATCGGCCAGATGCCGCGCAATACGCCGAAGAAAACCTTCAACCTGTGGACGACCTACCAGTTGCCCTACGGCTTCAAAGTTGGCGGCGGCATGGAGTACAAGAGCCGGCGCTATGGCGGCGCACCGACCGGCACGGCTGCTTTCAATCCGAACTGGGTCGAGTCCTATACCCGCTGGGATGCCATGGTGTCGTATGACCAGCCGAAGTACACGGTCAAGTTCAACGTCCAAAACATTTTCGACAAGGTGTATTACGACGCCCTGTATGACAACGGCGGCTTTACCGTTCCCGGCCAGGCCCGTCGCTTCATCCTGAGCACCGAGTACAAATTCTGATGGCAACGGAGTGCATGCAATGAAAAAGCAATTCGCCCTGGTGGTGCTGGCGGCGGTGACAAGTTTCGCTGTCCAAGCCCAGGAAAAAGTCCTCAACCTCTATTCGGCTCGCCATTACCAGACCGACGAGCGGCTGTACGACAACTTCACCAAGCAGACCGG
>CAZDRS010000081.1:0-9324 GCA_964507585.1 uncultured Dechloromonas sp. | reverse complement strand
TGCCGCGCTGATGGCCGAATTCCGCAAGGTGCACCAGTTCAACGTGTTCACCGTGCATGCCCCATCGCAACTGGCGCTTGCCGAATACATGCAGGATGCCGCGCGTCACCTCGGGCTGGCTGCCTTCTATCAGGAAAAGCGCAATTTCTTCCGGCAACTGATGGCGGCGACGCCTTTCGCGTTGTTGCCCTGTCGCGGCACCTATTTCCAGCTGGCCCGCTATGACCGCATCTCCGACCTGCCCGACCGGGCCTTTGCCGAGTGGCTGACGCGCGAGGTGGGCGTGGCGGTCATTCCGGTCTCGGTGTTCTATGCCGATGGCCGCGACGACAAGGTGGTGCGTTTCTGTTTTGCCAAACGCGAGGAAACGCTGAAGGCCGCCGCCGAGCGGCTTTGTAAAGCATTGTGAGGGAAATTGAAGTTATGAAAATTGCTTGACCGGCTTCGCTGGCGAAGAGAATAATCGGGGATCAATAACTCGACATCCACGGAGAAAACAGTATGGGAATGATTCAGGAATTCAAGGAATTTGCAGTCAAGGGCAACGCTATGGATCTCGCCGTCGGCGTGATCATCGGTGGTGCCTTCGGCAAGATTGTCGATTCCATCGTCGGCGATCTGATCATGCCGCTGGTCAGCCGTGTCGTCGGCAAGCTGGACTTCTCCAATCTGTTCGTCGTGCTCGGCGACAATCCCAATAACCTGGTCACGCTGGCCGATATCAAGAAAGCCGGCATTCCGGTCTTCGCCTACGGCTCCTTTCTGACCATCGTCGTCAATTTCATCATTCTGGCCTTCATCATCTTTATGATGGTCAAGCAACTGAACCGCTTGCGTACCCCGGATGCACCGGCCCCGGCCCCGGCACCGGAAGCCCCGGTTACCCCGGAAGACATCGTGCTGCTGCGCGAAATTCGCGATTCGCTGAAGAAATAAGGTAGCTTCACTGCCCCCTCAAGGCCACCTGCGGGTGGCCTTTTGCATGGATGGCGTCTGTCAAAGCGGCAGGTGGCGCGTTATGCTCGTCATCTGATCTCGACTGCGAGGAATATGCCATGAACAAGAAAACACTGATCGCGCTGTCGCTGGCTGCCGCCAGCATGCTCTCGGCCTGTGTCGTTGCGCCGGGGCCGGGTTATCGCGAGCCGGTGTATGTCGATCCGCCACCGCCGCGTGTCGAGTATCCGGGTTATCCGCCCGTTGTCGGTTACATCTGGTTTGGCGGTTTCTGGACGTGGACTGGGCATCGCCACGAGTGGGTGCCGGGCCACTGGGATGCGCCACGGCCGGGCTATCGCTGGGTGGTGCCGCGCTGGGAGCGCGAGGGCAACCACTGGCGGCAGCACGAAGGGCGTTGGGATCACGATGACCGGGGGCCGCGCGGCAATCCGTTGCCTCCGCCGCCGCGTTACGAAGCGCCGCGTCCGGAGCCGATGCCGCAGTACCGCCAGGAACACGGCTATCAGGCGCCGCCACAACAGGCTCCGGCACCGGTGCCGCGGCACGACATGGGCAACCTGCCTCCGGCCAGGGAGATGGGGCGGGATGCCGGTCGCGAGCGCGAGTATCGCGGCCAGCCCGAAATGCGCTCGGCGCCGCCGCAACAGCAGCACGGCCCGGACATCAGGCGGGAAGACCGCGACCGGGGCGAGCGGGGCGATGGGCGCGGCCGTCGCAACAGGGACGACGACCGCTGAGCGACGTCAGGCGCTGCCGAATACCGCCTGCCACAGCACGGTGACGGCAGCGATGTGCGCTTCGACTTCCTCGCGCGCGATCGGCGCCTTGGGTGTGGCCGACAGCCGGCGCGCGTGTTGCAGGCGCCGGTATTCGCGGTAGGCATTGCCGGCCGCTTTGGCCTGCACCGGGTCGATCAGACCGAGTTCGCCGGCTATGCGCAGCAGCGCGATATTGCCGAGGTTGCCGGTCAGTTCGGCGTGCTGGTGGGCATGGCCGAGGATCAGGTACTGGACGATGAATTCAACGTCGATGATGCCGCCTGGGTCGTGCTTGAGGGCGAAATCGGTATCGTTGTTCAGGGCGTGGGCGGCGTACATCTTCTGCCGCATGGCGATGACGTCCTCCTTCAGCTTGGCCAGGTCGCGCGGCAGGCGCAGGATTTCCGTGCGGATTTCCTCGAAGCGCTGACCGACGGCCGGGTCGCCGGCACAGAAGCGGGCCCGGGTCAGGGCCTGGTGTTCCCAGGTCCAGGCGTTTTTCAGCTGGTAGTCGCGGAAGGAGTCGACCGACACGGCGAGCAGCCCGGAGTCGCCATTCGGGCGCAGGCGGAGGTCGGTTTCGAACAGGATACCGGCCGGCGTCTGGCTGGATAGCCAGCTGTTCAGGCGCTGGCCGAGGCGGGTGTAGTTTTCCTCGGCATCCATCGCGTTGTCGTCGAACAGGTAAACGAGATCGAGGTCGGAGGCGTAGCCGAGTTCCTTGCCGCCCATCTTGCCGTAGCCGATGACGGCGAATCGGGGTGTCTCGCAGTGCCGTTTCTTGACCGTGTTCCAGACCAGCGGCAGGGTTTCCTGAACCAGCGTATCGGCCAGTTCGGTCAGGTGGTCGGAGAGGTGCTCGATGGTCTGCAGGCCGGCCAGATCCTGGGCCAGCAGCCGGAAGACCTGGGCGTGGTGCATTTCGCGCAGGATGTCCATTTCGCGCTCGGTGTCGCCGGCATGCTGGGCCAGCATGGCGCGCAGGTTTTCGCGGAAGCCGGTCCAGTCGGTGGCGATTTCGTACAGGCGCGGGTCGAGCAATTCGTCGAGCAGGAGCGGGTAGCGGTTCAGGTAGTCAGCCGCCCAATGCGAGGCGCACATCATGTCGGCAACACGGCGCAGGGCCATCGGGTATTGCTGGAGCAGGGCCAGGTAGGCGCCGCGCCGGGCGATGTGCTCAAGGAAGCCGAGGCCGCGCACCAGCGTGGTGTCGGGGTCGGGTGTGGCGCCGGCCGCTTCGATCAGGCGCGGGCCGACGGCGTCGAGACGGGCGCGATTGGCCGCCGGCAATTGCACGTAGCGGCTGGAGTTGCGCAATTCGGCCAGGCGGGCGATCGCATCCTGCGGGCGGCGGAAGCCAAGATTGCCAAAGCCTTCGATAGCCGTGTCGTCATCGGTCTGGCCCAGCCACAGGCCGGTCAGCGGGTGTTCGCCGGCCTCCGGGTCGGAAAAGACTTCCTCGAAATGCTTGCTGACGATTGCCCGGTGCTTGTTGAGTTCGACCAGCATGGCATCCCAGCCGGCAAAATCCATGCTCCGGCCGATCTTGTCGCGTTCGAGCGGGTCGTCCGGCAGCATGTGCGTCTGCTTGTCGTCGACATACTGCAGGCGATGTTCCAGGCGGCGCAGGAAGACGTAGGCCTCGCGCAATTCCTGCTCGGTTTCGACCGGAATCAGCTTGCGCTCGACGAGCAGGGCGAGAACGGCCAGCGTCGGGCGTATCTGCAGGGCCGGGTCGCGGCCGCCGCGGATCAGCTGGAAGACCTGGGCGATGAATTCGATTTCGCGGATGCCGCCGGGGCCGAGCTTGACGTGTTCGGCCATGTCCTTGCGTGCCACTTCCCGGCGAATCTGCGCATGCAGGTCGCGCATGGCGTTGATGGCGCCGAAATCGAGGTACTTGCGGAAGACGAAGGGGCGGGCAATTTTTTGCATTGCGCCGACCCACTCGGCCTGCAGGTTGTCGCCGGCATTCATGGCGCGCCCCTTGATCCAGGCGTAGCGTTCCCATTCGCGGCCCTGGGTGATGAAGTAGTTTTCCAGCGCATCGAGCGAGCAGACCAGCGGGCCGGAGTCGCCATTCGGGCGCAGGCGCATGTCGACGCGGAAGACCTGGCCATCGGCGGTGATGTCGCCAAGCGCCTGGATGACGCGCTTGCCCAGGCGGTTGAAGAAATCGAAGTTTTCGATGCTCTTCTTCGGCCCGGCCGTGTCGCCGTCCTCGGGGTAGATGAAGATGTAATCGACGTCCGATGACACGTTCAGCTCGCGTCCGCCGAGCTTGCCCATGCCGATCACCATCAGGCGCTGCGGCCGGCCCTGCTTGTCGAGCGGTTCGCCATAGGTTTCCACCAACTGGCGGTGGTAGTGGTCGAGGGCAAAGTTGGTCGTTACGTCGGCGAGCAGGGTCATGCTCTCGACGACTTCGGCCAGGGGCGCCAGGCCGCACAGGTCGCGCAGTTCGATATGGGCCATCGCCCGCTGGCGCAAGCGGCGCAGCGTACGGCGGACGGCTTCGTCGTCGGCGAACTCGCGCTGGAGCGGCGCCTGCAGCAGTTCTTCGGTGAGCGGGCCTTGCCAGGTGGCGGCCAGTTCGGGGATCAGTTCCGGCTGGGCATAAAACAGGTTGCTCAGGTAGCGGCTATGGTCGAGGGCGCGTTGCCAGCGGGGGTCGAGTGGGGTGTCCATGATGATCGGTCGGTGGTGTATCCGGAAAGGATAGAATGTCGTTTTTCGCTATTCGTCGATTGTAGTGAGCTATTCCCCCCAAAGGCAAAGCGGTTTTGCCGGTGATTGAGCCGTTGAGCCAACATTCCGACATCACGACACAGGCGGTACGGGCAGCTGCCTATCACCGCCTGCACTGGTTATGGCCCTTGCTGGCCCGGCCGGCTGTCGCGCGCACCCTGCGCTGGGCGGCCTGGTCGTTGTTCGTCGGCTGGCTGCTCTTCGTGGCGCTGGTGCTGGCCTTGCGCTATGCGGTGTTGCCCCGGGTAGCCGATTATCGGGCGGATATCGAGCAGGCGGCGAGCAAGGCGGTCGGCCAGCCGGTGCGTATTGGCCGTATCGAGGCGCGCTGGAAGGGCCTGAATCCGGATCTGGTGCTCGACGACGTGGTCGTGGCCGATCGCCAGGGTGCCTCGGCCTTTTCGCTGGCCCGCGTCGAGGGCGTGCTGTCCTGGCAGAGCCTGTGGCGCCTGCGCCCGACCTTGGCGCTGCTGGCTTTCGACGGCCCGGTGCTGCATGTGCGCCGGGAGGTGAACGGCAAGCTGAGCATCGCCGGTGTCGAGTCCGAGGGTGAAAGCGATCCCGCCTTTGCCGAATGGGTGCTGGAGCAAAAACGCATCCGTATCCACGATGCGACCATCGTCTGGGAAGACCGCCTGCGCCAGGCGCCGCCGCTGATCCTGGAGGATCTGCAACTGGCGCTGGACAACAGCGGGCGGCACCACCGCTTTGGCCTGTCGGCGGCGCCTCCGGACAACCTGGCCTCGCGTATCGATATCCGTGGCGAGATCAAGGGCGATCTCGGCGATGCGCTGGAACATCTGAAGGGCAAGCTGTTCGTCGAACTGGATTACGCAGACTTGGCCGGTTGGCGGGCCTGGGTCGATTACCCGGTGCTGTTGCCGCAAGGCCGTGGCGCGCTGCGCATCTGGGGCGACCTCGACGACGGTGCCGGCAAGGTAACGGCCGACGTGGCACTGGAGGAACTGCGCATCCGCCTCGGCCGCAAACTGCCGGAGCTGGATCTGGCCAGCATGCGCGGCCGCGTGGAGGGGCGTTACAAGGCCGATGAATGGGCCCTGGCCGGGCACAAGGTGGAATTGCTGACGCAGGACGGCGTGCGCGTGGCACCTACCGATTTCAAGCTCGAATGGCGGCAGCCGGCACAGGGCGGCGTGGTCAACGGTAACGCCAGCGCCAGTTTTCTCGACCTGGCCGTTCTCGCCAGGCTGGCTTCCTACATGCCGCTCGACGTGACGAGCCGCAAATTGCTCGAAACCCACCGGCCGCAGGGGCGCATTGCCGAATTGCGCGCCGGCTGGACGCTGGCCGGCGAAGACCTGCAGCGTTACAGCCTGAAGGCCGCTTTCCGCGACATGGGCCTGGCGGCAGGCGGTTATTTTCCCGGTGCCGAAGGGCTGTCCGGCAGTATCGACCTGACCGACAAGGGTGGTGACCTGCTGATCGATTCGGGCCAGTCGGCTCTTTCCCTGCCCGCCATTTTCCCGGTGCCGGACATCGAATTGACCGCGCTGAAGGCCAAGGCGAGCTGGAAGAACAGCCCGGCGGGTACCGACATCCGCCTCGACAAGCTCGACTTTGCCGGCCCGGATGCCGCCGGGTCGGCCCAGGGCAGCTATCGCTACACGGGTGACGGCCCGGGCGAGATCGATTTGACGGCCAAGGTGGATCGGGCCGAGGCGACGGCTGTCTGGCGCTACATGCCGCACGTCGTCAATGCCGAAGCACGGGCCTGGATACGGCGCGGCATCGTGGCCGGCAAGGGCTACGACGGCCGCCTGGTGCTCAAGGGCAACCTGCGCGATTTCCCGTTCCGCGACGGCAAGGGCGGCAAGTTCCTGGTCACCGCCAAGGCGGCCGATGCCAAAGTCGATTACGTGCCGGGTTGGCCGGCTATCGATGGCATCGCGGCCGACATGAGCTTCGATACCGGCATGAAGATCGCCGCCAGCAAGGGGCGCATCCTGGGCGCATCGCTGTCCGGCGTCTCGGTGCAGATTCCCGATTTTGAGTCGCACGAGGAAATGCTGCTGGTCAGCGGCCTGGCGCAGGGGCCGACCAGTGAATTCCTGCGTTTCCTCGAACAAAGCCCGCTTGGTGAAAAGCTTGACCACTTCACCCGCGACATGAAGGCGGTCGGCAACGGCAGCCTGAATCTGGAGCTCGACATCCCCTTGCGCCATGCCCAGGACACCCGGATGCGCGGCGACTACCGCTTCCAGAACAACCAGTTGCAGCCGCTGGCCGGCTTGCCGCCCCTGCAGCAGGTCAATGGCCGCCTGCAACTGACGGAGAGCAGCGCCTTGGCGCAGGACATCGTCGGTCGGGCCTTTGGCGGGCCGCTCAAGGTGCAGGTGCGCAGCGTCGGCGACAAGGTTGGCATCCAGGCCAGCGGCACGGCGCAGATCAAGGAGGTGAGCAATCACTTCGGCTGGCCGCTGATCAATCATTTAACCGGCGGAGCCGCCTGGAAGGCCGATATCGCCATTCGCAAGCGCAATGCCGAGGTGGTGGTCGAGTCCGATCTGGTCGGCGTCACCTCGCCGCTGCCCGAGCCCTTGAACAAGACGGCGAATACCCCCTTGTCCTTGCGTATCGAGCAGACCATGCCGGATGCCCAGCGCGAGCAGTACCGCATCCTGCTCGGCAAGGTCGGCCAAGGCGTCATCGTCAAACGCCAGGGTAACTGGGAGCAAGGCGTTTTTGCCGTCGGCGATGCCGAAGCGCGCTTGCCCGACAAGGGGCTGGCCATTCGCGTGGCGACCCCGCGTATCGATGCCGATGCCTGGAAGAACTACCTGCCGGAAGGCGCCAACGGCGGGGGTGACGCCAGCGGCCTGGCGCTCAATGTCGTTACGCTGAAAACACCGCTGCTGCGGATTTTCGAGCGTGAATTCAGCCATGTCGAAACCAGCCTGCGGCCACGTGACGGTGGCTGGCAGATCGGCCTGAATACCCGCGAGGCGGTCGGCGATGTTTTCTGGAAAAGTGCCGGCGAGGGCTGGATCGAGGGCAATTTCAAGCGCCTGGTCGTCCGTCCGGCGGCTGAAATCGGCGAGGGCAGCACGACGCTGATCAACGCGCTGCCAGGCATGAGCTTGTCGGTGGACGACCTGCGCATCGGCGACAAGGCGCTGGGCAAGCTGGAACTGAAGGCACGCAACGACAAGGGGGCGTGGAACCTCGATGCGCTGAACCTGCAGAATCCGGATGGCGCGCTGAAGGGCAAGGGGGTGTGGAACAACACCGGGCGGCACCAGACCCGCCTCGATTTCGAATTGACCGCCAAGGATGTCGGCAAGTTGCTCGATCGCCTGGGTTACGGCGATACGGTGCGGCACGGCACCGCCCGGTTGACCGGCGATTTGCAATGGGGTGGCCCGTTGACCGGCATCCATTACCCGAGCCTGAGCGGCCAACTCAACGTCAGCGTCGAAAAAGGCCAGTTCAACAAGCTGGAACCCGGCGTCGGCAAGCTGCTCGGCCTGATCTCGCTGCAGTCGCTACCGCGTCGCCTGACCCTCGATTTCCGCGATATCTTCAGCGATGGCCTGGCTTTCGACAGCATCGAAGGCAAGCTGGCCGTCCGCAAGGGCATCATGCGAACAGCCGAGCCGCTACGCATTGCCGGCCCGGCGGCGCAGATCGAGATGCAGGGCGAGGCCGACCTGAAGAACGAAACGCAGGATCTGCAGGTGGTTGTCAGGCCGGAGCTGGGAGGGCTGGCAGCTGTCGGCGCGGCGGCCCTGGCCCATCCGGTGGTCGGTGCGGCGGCGCTGGTAGCCAATACCGTCCTGCAGAAGCCGCTCAACCGGCTATTCAGCTATCGCTATCATGTCACCGGCACGTGGGCCGATCCGCAGGTGGATAAGGCCGGCGAATCGTCGCGCGAAGCGCAACCCAAGGTAGAAGAGGAAAACAAGCCGTGAGCAAGCAGAATTGCCGGATCGCCGCCATCCAGATGGTTTCCGGGCCGCGTGTCGCAGACAATCTCGAAACCGCCAGCCGTCTGGTCGACGATGCCGTGGCGCAGGGGGCGCAACTGCTCGTCCTGCCCGAGTATTTTCCGATCATCGGCGCGGCCGATGCCGATCGCGTCCGTGCCCGCGAGACGTTTGGCGAAGGCCCGGTGCAATCCTGGTTAGCGGCTACGGCCCGGCGCCATGGCATCTGGCTGTTCGCCGGCTCCATTCCGCTGGCCGCCTCGATCCCGGACAAGATGCGCAATGCCAGCCTGGCCTACAACCCGGTCGGCGAGTGCGTGGCGCGCTATGACAAGATCCATCTCTTCGGCTTCCGCAAGGGCGACGAGGCCTACGACGAAGCCAGCTTCATCGAGGCCGGCGCGTCGCCGGTCGCTGTCGAGACGCCGTTCGGCAAGGTCGCCCTGTCCATCTGCTACGATCTGCGCTTCCCCGAGTTGTATCGGGCGCTGTCGCCGGTCGATCTGATCCTGGTGCCGGCTGCCTTCACCGAAACCACCGGCCGGGCGCACTGGGAAATCCTGCTCCGCGCCCGGGCCATCGAGAACCAATGCTACCTGCTCGCGGTCGGACAAGGCGGCAAGCATGAAAACGGCCGGCTGACCCACGGCAACAGCATGATCATCGACCCGTGGGGCGAGATCCTCGACCGCAAGGCCAAGGGGCCGGGCGTCGTGATCGCCGACCTCGACCACCAGCGTATTGCCGAAATCCGCGAGAGCCTGCCGGCTCTGGCACACCGCAAACTTTAAGGAAGTTTCCATGAAGCAAGACAGCGCCCTGGCGCAAGCCGAATCCCTGCTGCTGACCCCGTTCTCGCTGACCGAGGGCGACCTGTCGCGCACCTTCGGCCAGATCCTGAAGAACCAGGTCGA
>CAZDRS010000080.1:0-9386 GCA_964507585.1 uncultured Dechloromonas sp. | reverse complement strand
CCCGGGTGCGGGGTCTTGCCGACTTCGACCAGCTTCTCCAGCTTGCCTTCCTTGGTGTCGATGACCGCGATCTTGTTGGAGGCGTTGGCGGCATCCATGAAGTAGCGGTGCGACGACTCGAAACCGCCGTCATGCAGGAAGGGTGCGGCTTCGATCATCTTGATCTTGAGGTTGTTCAGGTCGCGGTAATCGACCGAATAGACCATGCCGGTTTCCTTGACGTTGAGGAAGAACTCCGGGTTGAAGTGCGAGGCGACGATGGCGGCGACGCGCGGCTCCGGATGGTATTCCTGGGTGCCGACGGTCATGCCGCGGGTGGCGACGATCTTGCGTGGCTTCAGGGTGTCGCCGTCCATGATGACGAACTGGGGCGGCCAGTAGGTGCCGGCGATGGCGTACTTGTCCTCGAAGCCCTTGGCCTTGGAGCTCTCGACCGAACGGGCTTCCATGCCGACCTTGATTTCGGCAACGGTGTCCGGCTTTTCCATCCACAGGTCGATCAGGTTGATCTTGGCGTCGCGGCCGATCACGAACAGGTAGCGGCCGGAAGCCGACATGCGCGAGATATGCACGGCATAGCCGGTGTTCAGGATGCTGACAATCTTCTTCGAGTCGCCGTCGATCAGGGCGATTTCACCGGCATCGCGTAAGGTAACGGAGAACAGGTTCTCGAGGTTGAGGTTGTTCATCTTCTTGGTCGGACGCTTCTCGACCGGGACGATGACCTTCCACGAGGCTTCCATTTCCTTCAGGCCGTACTCGGGCGGGGCCGGCGGGGTCTGCTGGACGTAGCGGGCCATCAGGTCGACTTCGTCGTCGTTGAGGATGCCGGAGGTGCCCCAGTTCGGCATGCCGCCGGCGGAGCCGTACTTGATGAAGACCTTGAGGTACTCCATGCCCTTGTCGAGGGTGATGTCCGGGGTCAGCGGCTTGCCGGTGGCGCCCTTGCGCAGCACACCGTGGCAGCCGGCACAGCGCTCGAAGTAGATGCGCTTGGCTTTTTCGAATTCGGCCTCGGTCATTTTCGGGGCCTTCGGGTTGATATCCTGGTGCATTGCCACGCCTGCCAGCGGCGAGCCGCCGCCAGCCTGGTAGTCGCGCATCGTCTCGCTGCTATGCTCGGACGGCGTGCCGGCGAAGGCAAGGTGGGTCAGCAGCGCCGCGGCGGACAGGCTGACCAGCGTTTTCACTCCGGTTTTTCTTGAAATCATTGCTCCCTCTTTCCTCACAAAAAATGTAAAAGGACGGGCACTGTCTCAAGCACCTTTTTTACCGCTTTGATCAAAATCAAGCCCGGGGAAGAGCACGAATCGGGGCGGCTTTCAGCCGGCAAGGTACTTGATAGTCATCAAGCCCCCTCACTTTCCGGAGAGCGAGCAAGCGGGCGACTGCCTTGTGGAAAGCCGACCAGCCCCCTGCTTTGTGCCGGGCGCGGGCTGTGCTGCTAGCGGCAGTAGGGCTGGTAGATGCGATAACCGTTGCGGCCCGCTTCCTTGACCGCGTACAGCGCGGCATCGGCGCTGGACTTCAATTGCTCGACATCGCAGCCGTGCTGCGGATAGATGGCCGCACCAACGCTGGCGCTGATCGTCACTTCGCCGGTGGTCAGCGCGAAGGGGGCGGCCATGGCAGCCACGATGCGCTGGGCGATTTCCTCCACCTCAAGCGGGCCACACACCTTGGGCAGGATCACCGCGAACTCGTCGCCCCCCAGCCGGGCGACGGTGTCGGAGTCGCGCACGGCGCCGGTCAGGCGATGCGCCGCCTCGATCAGCAGTTGGTCACCGGCAGGATGGCCAAAGGAGTCGTTGACCTTCTTGAAGTAGTCGAGATCGATGTAGAGCAGCGCGAATTCCTCGCTGTAGCGGCGCGACTGGGCGAGTGCAACCTGCAGGCGATCGAAGAAGAGGTGGCGGTTCGGCAGGTCGGTCAGCGGGTCGCTCTGGGCTCGGTGGCGCAATAACTCCTCGACTTCCTTGCGCTGCGTGATGTCGATGAAGGTGGCAACGTGGCGGCCGCCACTTTCCGCCCCCTCGCCGTGGATGGCGGTGATGGCCATCCACACGATGTAGGCCTCGCCGTCCGGGCGGCGGTTCCATACCTCGCCCTCCCAGCGCCCCTCGGCATCGAGGGTCTGCCACAGGCTGCGGAAGAATTCGCCGTCGTGGCGGCCCGAGCCGAGGATGGACAACTCCTGGCCCAGCACCTGCTGCGGCGGGTAGCCGGTAATGCTTGAAAACGCCGGGTTGATCTCGATGATGCGATGCCGGTCGTTGGTCACGACGATGCCTTCGGCCGCACTGGCCATGACGGCGGCGGCGATCTGCAGGGCCCGCTCCTGGCCGAGGCGGTCGGTAACATCCTTCAGGCTGAGCGCCCATTGCACCGGGCCGGCCATGTCGATATGCGCCACATGCACATCGCAGACGCGCTGGCGGCTGCCGTCCGGCTGGCAAATGCGTACGCGCAAACTGGGCAACACGTGTTCACCGCGCGCCTGGGCCATCAGGCGCTCGCCAACCATGTCCCGGTCGCGGGTATCGACAAAATCGAGCAAGGGCCGGCCGATGATCCGCGTGGCCGCGAGATCGAGCAGGCGAACACCCTCGTCATTGACGAAACTGACCGCGAACTCGGTCGCCTGGACGATCAGGATGGCGTCCTGGCTACTCTCGATCAGCGAGCGGAAACGCGCCTCGCTTTCGGAGATTTGCACCTCCCGGCGCTCGCGCTCGACCACTTCGCCACGCAATTGCGCATTGGCGGCCGACAATTCCTGCGTGCGCTCGTCAATCAGGCGCTCCTGCCCGGCGTTGAGCTCGGCCAGATGCTGGAAGTGGCGACGCGAACGGGTGACGAAAAGGTGCCAGAGCGCGGCGACGACAGCACCGGCCAAGGCCACGGAAAGCAGGATGCGCGTCCGTTGCATGTCGCGCACGGCCAGGCTCCCGGCGGCCGGCATGGTGACGCTGATGCCACCCCGAATATCGCCCAGCTTGTAGCCCTGTTCGGCATGGCAGGCCAGGCAGGGTTGCTTGACGACCAGGGGCGCCATGTAGCGATGCACGGCCCCGTCGCCGGTCTGGAGCAGCGCCAGCACCTCGCTCTCGCCGCGCTCGAAGGCCTGCAGCGCGCCATCTTCCCAGGCATCCGGCATATTGGCCGGGCGAATCGGCTTGCGGCTGGTAATGTGCAGGCGGATACCCTCGGCCTGCTCGGCGATTTCGGCGATCTGGCGGGTCATAAAGGCCGGGTTGACCATCGTCAGCTGCCGGCCGTCGGTCGTTTCCACATCGCGCCGCTTGTGCTTGAGGTAGGGATTGGGCTGCGTCAGTTCGGTCACCGGCACATAGACGCCACCATGTCGGGCATTCCAGTCGCGGGTCAGTTCGACGAGGCGAAACAGCGCATTGCCGCGCTCCCGGGCCAGTGTTTCGACGTGGTTGTCGATCTGCCGGAACTCCAGCCCGATGGCCAAGGCACAGACAGCTGCAACCACCGCGTAGCCAAGCACAAGCGAACTGCGCGAGGCGAACGCGCGCCGCGGCGGCAAGCCTGCTGCAGGAACGGCGTCTGGGGTATCGCTCATCGGGCTGCGCCACAATCAACTCAACATATTTGACAGTAACATCAAATACGCACAGCTGCATACCCTCAGCATAGGCGCACGATCCGGCAAGCCGATGGTAGGCTACGCCCCTGCCCAATCCATCCAAGCCTGGCCACAGGCATGCATCCCATGCTGTTCCGATTACCGTTCCGCTTCCCCGCCCGCCTGCTCACCTCTATCGCCCTGCTCGCCTGCACTGGGCTGGGCGCCCTCCCCTCCCGTGCCGACGGCCTGCCGCCGACCGTTCTGCAGGCGCTGAAGGCGGCGCAGATCCCCGCCGCCAGCGTGGCCGTCGTCGTCCAGCCGGTCGATGCGGCGGCGCCGCTGGTCGCCCACAATGCCGCCCGGGCGATGAACCCGGCTTCGGTGATGAAATTGGTCACCACCTACGCCGCGCTCGATCTGCTCGGCCCGGCCTACACCTGGAAGACCACGGTATGGACGGAAGTGGCGCCGGTCGACGGGGTGCTCAACGGTAACCTGTACATTCGGGGGAGCGGCGACCCGCGCTTTGCCATCGAACATCTGTGGAGCCTGCTGCGCCAGGTACAAGTGCGCGGCATCCGCCAGGTCAACGGCGATGTGGTGCTCGACCGCACGGCCTTCAACGTGCCGGCCATCGACCCCGGGGCCTTCGACGACAAGCCGATGCGCCCGTACAACGTCGGCCCGGACGGGCTGCTGCTCAATTTCCGCGCCCTGCGCTTCACGCTGTTGCCGGACAACGGCAAGCCGCGCGTGCTGCAGGAAACGCCGAGCGAGGGGCTGCGCATCGACAATCAGTTGAAGAGCAACGGTGCCGAGTGCGGCAGCAACTGGAAAGACCTGATCCAGACCCGCCTGCTTACGGAAAACGGCGGCTACCGGCTGGAATTCAGCGGCAGCTACGCCGCGCTGTGTGGCGAAAAACCGCTCAACCTAGCGCCGCTGCCGACCGATGCCCAAGCCGGCGGGCTGCTGCGTGCGCTGTGGAAGGAACTGGGCGGCAGCCTCGCCGGCCAGGTGCGCACCGGCAACGTACCGATCGGCGCCCGTCTGCTCACCCAGCACGAATCGGCACCATTGGCCGATGCGGTGCGCGACATCAACAAGTTCAGCAACAACGTGATGGCTCGCCAGGTTTTCCTCACCTTAGGCAACGACGCCCCGCCGGACGCCTCCTTGGGGGGCAGTGCGCCGGCCACCACCGAGCGCGCCCGGCAGCGGGTTGGCGACTGGCTGGCCAGCCGCAAGCTGCGTTTCGACGAACTGGTGCTCGACAACGGTTCCGGCCTGTCGCGCAGCGAGCGGATCAGCGCCGGCAGCCTGAACCGCCTGCTGCTCGACGCCTGGAAGAACCCGGTGATGCCAGAGTTCGTGTCCAGCCTGCCGATCGTCGGCATCGATGGCACGATGAAGAAGCGCCTGAGGGATGCTGCCGCTACCGGCCGGGCGCACATCAAGACCGGCACGCTGGATGGCGTGAAGACGGCCGCCGGCTATGCGCTGGATGCGCAGGGCCGACGCCATGCGGTCACCTTCCTGATCAACCACCCGCGAGCCCAGGCCGGCAGTGTCGCCATCGATGCACTGATCGACTGGGTAGCGCAGCGCCGGAGCGGCGAGCGGAACGTGGTGCTGGAAAATGAGTGAGCGCCTGCCCTTCCCGGCCGCCAGCCTGAACGCGGCAGGCCTCAATCGGCAATTCGTTTTCGATCTCGCCGATTTGCCGGCCGACATGCTCGCCAAGCTGGCACCGCAGGCGAATGAGCGGCAATTGATCCTGTTCGGCCATGGCGGACAACGCCTGTGGGATTGCGTGCAGGCTTCCGGCATCGGCGGCGACGACCCGATCGACGACTACAGCATTCGCACTGTGCAGACCTGGTTCGCCGAGCACCAGCCCGGCCGGCACTTGCGCATCCTGTTCCCCGGTGCCCACCCGATCGGCCTGCAAGCGCTGGGCGAACTGGCCGGCTGGCACCAGCCATCGCCGATCATGGTCGGCGTGGACAAGGAATGGGGCAGTTGGCATGCCTACCGGGCGGTGGCCCTGGCCGACACCGACTTCGTCGCCAGCACGCGCCTGGAGAAGCGCAGCCCGTGCCCGACCTGCACGGCCCGGCCCTGCGTGGCCGCCTGCCCGGCCGGGGCGCTGGCCGGTGGCCATTTCGACCTGGAAGCCTGCAGCCGCTACCGCCTGCAAGCCGACTCGGCCTGCGCCCTCGGCTGCCTGGCCCGCCAAGCCTGCCCGGTGGGTGCCGAGCACCGCTACCGGCCGGAGCAGATTGCCCACAGCTATTCCCGTTCGCTGGCCGTCATCCGCCGCTACTACGCTGCATGAAGGCCGTTCGCCACAACCTGTTCGAGGACGCGCAGGCCCTGCTTGTCGCGCCGCTGTTCTTCGCCTTTGCCGTACTGCTCTTTCGCGAGGCAGGGCTGCTCACCGGCGGCACGGTGGGCATTGCCTTCCTGCTGCATTACCTGAGCGGGTGGCCGATCGGCCCCTTGCTCTTCGCCATCAACCTGCCCTTCTACGCGCTGGCCATGCGCTCGATGGGCAAGGCTTTCACCATCAAGACCTTCCTGGCGGTCAGCCTGTTGGCGGTGTATGCCGAAATGCTGCCTGGCCTGGTGCACGTGCAGGATCTGAACCGGCCGTTCGCGGCGATCATGGGCGGCTTTCTGGCCGGCATCAGCCTGCTCATGCTGATCCGCCACAAGGCCAGCCTGGGCGGCCTTGGCATTCTGGTCATCCATTGGCAGAACACCCGCGGCTGGCGCGCCGGCAAGTTGCAAATGGCGGCCGACTGCCTGATCCTCACGGCCGCGCTGTTCATCCGCGACCCGCTCAGCGTCGGCCTGTCGATTGTCGGTGCACTGGCGCTCAACCTGGTCATTGCGGTCAATCACAAGGCCGGGCGCTACATGGGTACTTAGCATCGCTCACAAAATGCAGCGAAGCGGCCCTGGCCAGGCTTGCCGACGCAGACAGGAGAAGCAGTACGGCAGGAGGCCCAACGCGCCAGAGGCACTTTTTTAGCGCTTCTTAAGCGGGCAGGCGCTCCGTTTCGACCAGCCACTGCAGTACCTTGGCGAACAGCTTTTCCGGGCTGACCGGCTTGGCCAGGTAGTCGCTCATGCCGGCATCGAGACAGGCCTGGCGATCCTCGGCGAAGGCATTGGCGGTCAGGGCGATGATCGGCAGCGTGCCGCGCCCCGGCAGGGCGCGGATGCGACGCGTCGCCTCCAGGCCGTCGAGCTCGGGCATCTGGACATCCATCAGCACCAGGTCGTAGGTTTGCTGGCGCAGCTTGGCAACGGCAGCCAGCCCGTCTTCAGCCACATCGACCACCAGCAGTTGGTCGGCAAGCAACTCGACGATGACCTCGCGATTAACCCAGTTGTCCTCGACCAACAGCACGCTGCGGCCGGCAAAACGATGGCGCAGCAGTTCATCGGCCGAGTTTTCCGTGCCGCCTTCAGCCGGCGCCGGTTCGGCAACGCCCGTGGCCAGGCAAACGGTGAACCAGAATTTGCTGCCGACATCCGGCGTGCTCTCGCAACCGGCATCGCCGCCCATCAACTGGGCCAGGCGCCGGGTGATGACCAGGCCGAGGCCGGTGCCGCCATGCGCCCGGGTGGATGAATTGTCGATCTGGTGAAAGGCCTGGAACAGTTCGGCCTGTGCTTCGGGCGTCAGCCCCGGCCCGCTATCGATGACTTCGAAGCGCAGCAGATGGCCGGCCTCGCTGCGCGACACTTCCGCGCAGCGCAGCGTCACGCTGCCGGCCTCGGTGAATTTGACGGCATTGCCCAGGTAGTTGAGCAACGACTGGCGCAGTCGAACCGCGTCGCCGACCAGGCCTTCGGGCAGGGGGCCGATTTCCTCGCCGAGCACCAGGCCCTTGCGCCGCGCCTCGTCGGTAACCACGCCGAGCGCGCTGCGGCAGACTTCCCGCACATCCAGCGGCTTGGCTTCCAGGCGCATGCGCCCGGCCTCGATCTGCGACAGGCTGAGGACATCGTGGATGATATCGAGCAGGTGCTGGCCGGCGGCATCGATGCGACTCAGGCGGTCGGCCTGGCGCTCGGTAACCCCCTCGCGGCGCATCAGGTAGGCCATGCCGGTGATGGCGTTGAGCGGGGTGCGGATTTCGTGGCTCATGTTGGCCAGGAAGGCCGACTTGGCGCGGTTGGCGGTTTCCGCCTGATCCTTGGCGACGAGCAGTTCGCGCGTCCGCTCGCGCACCACGCCTTCGAGATTCTCACGGTAACGAACCAGTTCCTGCTCGACCTGCTTGCGCTCGGTGACATCGCGGGCGGAGCCGACCGTACCGATCACCTGCCCGGAAGCATCGACGAATGGCGCCTTGTGCACATCGAGGCAAAGCAGCTTGCCGCGCACCGAGCCGACCTCCTCGAAGCGCGACGGCACACCACGCTGCAGCGTGACGGCATCGGTTGCCAGGCATTGTTCGCCGTAGGTGTGCCGCTCCCCGTCCTCGGGATAGGCGGCGCGTTCGCGCTGGGCGAAAAAGAGGTCGGTGCGGCCGATCGGCTCGCTGGTATCGCTGGCACACAAAACGCCGCTGGCCATGGCCTGATTGACGAAAAGGTAGCGCCCTTCCAGATCCTTGGCCCAAATCATGTCGGGTACGTTGTCGCACATCAGGCGCAGCATGGTGGCCAGCCGCGAGGCGCTGGCCTCGGAGGCAGCCAGCGCCGCCTCGACGCGCCGCCGCTCAACGATTTCGTCGTTCAGCAGCAGATAGCTCTCGATGGCCTGCGTCGTCCAGCGGGTGTTGGCCGCCCCCCGGAACAACACGATGCTGGTCATCACCACGATGATGACAAAAAGCAGGCCAAAGAAATTGTCGCCACGCTCGTGCCACAGGTAGGCATAGCGGATCAGCAGCGGCAGGCCGGCGATCAGCGCAACTTCGCTGTAGAAGCGCTGCATCACGGCATAGGCCAGGGCGGTTACCGCCATCATGCCGAAAGCGACGAAAACCGCCATGGCGTGGAAGACATGCCCGGCCTCGGCGGGTACCAGCACATTGCCGATTGAAACCGACACGGCAGCAAACAGGCCGGCCAGGTGCCGACGCGCGAAATGGCGTTCGGCGTTGTCGACGGTCAACCCCTGCTGCCGCACCCAACTTTCGTAGCCGATCATCGTGATGCAGGCAGTCAAGGTGACGCCGACCCAGGCCAGCAGGATCGTCCGATCCAGCCCGGCCCAATCGAGAACGACGGCGAACATCAGCGTCGATGCGGCAATCCCCAGCGCATTACCCGGGGCATGGCCAAAAAAGGTTTCGATACGGCCCAGATAAACACGCTGTTCAATGGTCAGCGTGCTGGCCGCCGCGCCCAAACCCGCCAACGACAAAAAATCGCGCTTCACGAAATCCCCTGGCACATCATCCCTGATGCATATCATCTCTTGCTATTAGACTGGTTTTACCCCGGACAGCGCCAGCCAACCGCGAATCACCCGGTAGCCGACCCACAGGCCGAGCAGGGCGATCAGAATCCAGGCGATCGGAATACCGATGATGGTGATGATCAGTGCGCCATACACCACCAGCCAGAGCAGCGTGAACCAGAAGGTGCGGATCTGCCAGGAAAAATGGCTTTCCAGCCAGGTGCCGCGCACGTCGCCGCGCTTGAGGTAATTGAGGAAGACGGCGATCAGCGAGGGCAGGCCGAAGACGAAGCCGCCGGCGACGGTGGCCGACGAGGTGACGCCGATCACCACGGCCGCCGCATGCAGGCCGTAGATGACGTGGGT
>CAZDRS010000079.1:0-9446 GCA_964507585.1 uncultured Dechloromonas sp. | reverse complement strand
ACTCGGCCAAGCACAACCCGCGCTCCAAGTCGTGGATGGACAAGGTCAAGGAATTTTTCGGCGACTGAGCACTTCGCGCCCAACAAGAACGCCCCGCGAGCAATCCCGGGGCGTTTTTTTGTTCACCGCCCTGAAAGATTGTTTTTCTGGCGACAAAACCGGCAAGAATCCCGCTTTTGCGCGTCGCTGTGGCAACACCGGGCTTTTCAGCCCCTATAATCCGGAGATTATGTCGGCCTTGATTGCGAGAACTCCATGAAAGCGATTCGCCTTATCCTGTCTGCCTGCTTGCTGGGCATGACCGCCTATCAAGCAGCCTTTGCCGAAACCGGCGTGACGGACACCTCGATCAGCCTGGGCATGTCCGTACCGCTGACCGGCCCGGCCAGTGCACACGGCCAGGAGTTGAAGACCGTCATCGGCAACTATTTCGAGCAGGTCAACAAGAACGGCGGCGTCAATGGCCGCAAGCTCCAGCTGACCGTTCTCGACGACGCCTACGATCCGGACAAGGCCGTTGCCAACACGACGACGCTGATCGAAACCAACAAAGTGTTCGCACTGCTCGGCTACTACGGCACGGCTGCCCTGACCGACGCCATGAACAAGGCTTTCGGCCCGGCCAAGGTGCCGATGATCGGCGGCATTTCTGGCGCCATGTCGCTGCGCCAACCGCCGGCCAGCAATCCGAACAATCGCTACATGTTCATCCAGCGCGCCAGCTATGCCGAAGAGGCCGAAGCCATCGGCACGCAACTGGCCACGCTGGGACTCAAGAACATCGCCGTTTTTTACCAGAACGACGGGTTCGGCAAGGCAGGTCTGGAAGGCCTGGCCACCGCCTTGAAAAAACACAACCTGACGCCCTCGGCGACTGCCAGCGTCGAACGCAACTCAACCGACATCGGCAAGGCCGTCGAGGTCATCGTCAAGGCCGCGCCGCAGGCTGTCGTGATGGTCACCCTGTTCAAGCCGACGGCGGCCATGGTCAAGGCCCTGCGCAAGGCCAACCAGAGCCCGATGTTCATGGTTCTGTCGCCGGTCGGTGCCGACCAGCTGACGCAGGAGCTGGGGGCCGATGCGCGCGGCATCGGCATCTCCCAGGTCATGCCCTACCCATGGAACGATACGCTGCCCATCGCCAAGGAATACCAGCATTTCATCGGCAAGCAAGGCACCTACTCGTACATGAGCATGGAAGGCTTCATCATCGCCAAGCTGGCGGTGGAAGCCATCCGCAAGGCCGGCGCCAAGGATCTGACCCGGGAAAAGCTGGTTTCCGCACTGGAAAGCATGAACCAGGATTTCGGCGGCTACCGCATCGCCTTCAGCCCCAGTAACCACGCCGGTTCGCAATTTGTCCAGCTGACGGTGATCGGGGCCGGCGGCAAGCTGATCAAGTAACGCTCCCCTGATTGCTTCTTTCGACGGGCTGGCGCCAACGGTGCCGGCCCGTTTGCTTTGGCCCGGGCAAAATTTGCACTGTAAGCAGAATGTCAGGGAAGCACACCATCCTCTCTCCTGCCAAAAACCCTCTTCCAACATAAGGCCCCGGAGACAATGAAATCCTTACGTAACGCGCTGTTCGCCAGCCTGCTGGCACTTGGCATCGGCCAGGCCCACGCCGAAGATGGTGTCACCGATACCAGCATCACGCTCGGCATGTCGTCCCCCTTCACCGGCCCCAACGGCCTCTACGGGATGCAGATGCGCGAGGCGATGACCGCCTATTTTGACCAGGTCAACAAGGCTGGCGGCGTCAATGGCCGCAAGGTCGAACTGATCACCCTTGATGACGGTTACGAAACGGATCGCACCCTGGCCAACACCAAGACGCTGATCCAGGACAAGAAGGTTTTTGCGCTGATGGGTTATTACGGCTCGACGCCAACCACCGAGGCGATGAACAAGGTCTTCGGGCCGGCCAAGGTACCCCTGGTCGGTACCATTTCCGGCGCCGGCACCCTGCGCGAACCGCCGTCGACCAACCCGAACAGCCGTTACATGTTCAACATCCGCGCCAGCTACGCCGATGAGGCGGAAGCCATCGTCAATCAGATTCTCGCCCTCGGCCTGAAGAACATCGCCGTGTTCTACCAGAATGACGGCTTCGGCAAATCCGGGCTGGATGGCGTGACCAACGTCCTCAAGCGCGCCAACCTGACCCCGGTCGCCGTCGGCACCGTCGAACGCAATTCGCTCGATGTCGCCAAGGCGGTCGAAGCGATCAGCAAGACGTCGCCGCAGGCGGTGGTCATGGTCACGCTGTACAAGCCGACTGCCGCCTTCGTCAAGGCGATGAAGCAGGCCGGCCAGTTCCCGATGTTCCTCACCCTGTCGCCGGTCGGTGGCGAGGTGCTGGCCCAGGAACTGGGCAACGACGCCCGCGGCATCGGCATCTCGCAAGTCGTTCCCTACCCGTGGAACGACACCATTGGCGTCGTCCGCGAATACCAGAAGCTGCTCGACAAGCAGAAGGACAAATTCTCGTACTACGGCCTGGAGGGCTACATCACCGCCCGCCTGATGACCGAGGCGCTGAAGAAGAGCGGCAAGGATCTCAATCGCGAAAAGCTGGTCAGCACGCTGGAAGGCATGCAGAACTTCGACCTCGGCGGTTTCAAGGTGAGCTACGGCCCGAACAGCCGCCTCGGCTCGCGCATGGTCGAACTGACCGTGGTTGGCGCCGGCGGCAAGGTCATCAAGTAGATTTCTTCAGACCCCGCAAAGCAAAAGCCCGACGATTTCGTCGGGCTTTTGTCATTCAGGCACGCCGCCAGGTGGTGCCTTGCGGACTATCGTCGAGGACGATGCCGGCTGCTTTCAGTTCATCGCGGATGCGGTCGGCTTCGGCGAAATTCCTCGCCTTCTTGGCCGCCGCACGATCCTCTATCATCTGCGCGATGGCCGCCTCGTCGAGGCCGCCAGCCCCGGCACCGCCTTGCAGATAGGCCATCGGCTCGCGTTCGAGCAGGCCGATGACGCCCCCCAGGGCCTTGAGCAAACCGGAAAGCTCGGCACTCTTCTGGCGATTGGCCTCGGCGGCCAGTTCGAACAGCACGGCGATGGCGCCATGCGAATCGAAGTCCTCGTTCAGGGCAGCGGCAAAACGGGCAGCAAAATCCTGGCCCCAGTCGATACCGACAGCTGCCGGCGGCACGTCGCGCAGCGTGAAATACAGGCTGTCCAGGCTGCGTTTGGCGTCTTCCAGATGCGCATCCGAATAATTCAGCGGGCTGCGGTAGTGGGCGCGCAGGATGAAGAAGCGCACCACCTCGGCATCGAACTGTTCGAGCACGGTGCGGATGGTGAAGAAATTGCCGAGCGACTTCGACATCTTCTCGTTGTCGACCCGCACGAAGCCGTTGTGCATCCAGTAATTGACGAAGGTACAGCAGTTGGCGCCTTCCGATTGGGCGATCTCGTTCTCATGGTGCGGGAACTGCAGATCCTGGCCGCCGCCGTGAATGTCGAAATGCTGGCCGAGCAGCTTGGAACTCATCGCCGAGCACTCGATATGCCAGCCTGGCCGGCCATCGCCCCACGGCGACTGCCAGGCCGGCTCGCCCGGCTTGGCGTGCTTCCACAGCACGAAATCGAGCGGATCCTGCTTGGCCGAATCGACCTCGACACGCTCGCCGGCGCGCAGGTCGTCGAGCGACTTGCCGGACAGCTTGCCGTAGCCGGGAAACTTGCGCACGGCGTAATTCACGTCGCCATCGGCCGCCAGGTAAGCCAGGCCGTTGTTTTCCAGCTGGCGGATGATTTCCTGCATTTCCGGCACGTATTCGGTGGCGCGCGGCTCGTGGTTCGGGCGCAGGACGCCGAGCGCATCGGCATCTTCGTGCATGTAGGCAATGAAACGGTCGGTCAGTTGCTGGATCGTCTCGCCATTTTCGATGGCCCGCTTGATGATCTTGTCGTCGATGTCGGTGATGTTGCGGACGTAGGTCACGTCGTAGCCGGAAGCCTTGAGCCAGCGGTAGACCATGTCGAAAACCACCATCACGCGGGCATGGCCGAGGTGGCAATAGTCGTAGACGGTCATGCCACAGACGTACATGCGAACCTTGTTCGCTTCGATGGGGGTAAATACTTGTTTTTCGCGCTTTAGCGAGTTGTAGATCTTGAGCATGCCGGGAGGTTTTCAGGACAACGCCGAGGTGGTCAAAACTATGGATTCACCGGCGTTTTTGGTAGAATCAAAGGATCGTGTAACCTCGAAAAGTATAGCATAGCGATGACCTCGACCCTCCTGCCCCAGACCCGTTTCAAGCAACTGAAGACGTTGCGTGCACTGGCAATCGGACTGGCCATCGGCTTTGCCGCCCCCGCCTTCGCCGACAACCTGCCGGAAGTGCAGCGCCTGATCAAGCAGGGGCAGTATCCGCAAGCCATGGAGAAGGTCGACGCCTACCTGAGCAGCCGCCCGAAGGATGCCCAGGGCCGCTTCCTGAAGGGCCTGATCTACACCGAGATGAACAAGCCGGCCGAAGCCATCGCCGTGTTCACCAAGCTGTCCGAGGATTACCCCGAACTGCCTGAGCCGTACAACAACCTGGCCGTCCTCTACGCCCAGCAGAAGCAATACGACAAGGCCCGCACGGCGCTGGAAATGGCCATAAGGACTCACCCGTCCTATGCCATCGCCTACGAGAACCTCGGCGATGTCTATGCCAAGCTGGCCAGCCAGGCCTACGACAAGGCCCTGCAACTGGACAACTCCAACTCGGCCACGCAGAACAAGCTGGCCCTGATCCGCGACCTGATCACCACCTCGGGCAAGGGCAACGTCAAGCCGCAGGCACCCGCAGCCGCTGCCCCGGCTGCTCAGCCGGCACCGGCGCCAGTGGCTGCCAAGCCGACCGCTCCGACGACTGCCACGGTCGTCGCCGCCACCCAGGGTGCCGCAGCCGCTACCATTGCCGCCCAACCGGCCAAGCCGGCCCCGGCAAGCACACCGGCGGCCGCACCGGCTCCCGCCGCCACGCCAACCCCGGCACCGGTGGCAGCAACCCCGGCCCCCGCCCCGGCCAAGACCAGCATTGCCAGCGACGATGTCGCCAAGGCCATCCACGCCTGGGCCGATGCCTGGTCGCGCAAGGACATGAAGGCCTACCTCGCCGCCTACGCCAGCGACTTCGACACACCCAAGGGCATGAGCCGCAAGGCCTGGGAGCAGGAACGCGAGCAGCGCATCGCCGGCAAGGGCGGCAAGATTTCGGTCTCGGTCGACAACCCGGTCGTCACCATCAATGGCGACAAGGCCATCGCCAAGTTCCGCCAACACTACAAGGCCACCGGCCTGTCCAGCTCGACAACGAAGACCCTGGTCATGGTTCGCTCGGGTAGCAAGTGGCTGATCCAGGAAGAAAACGCTCGGTGAGGGTAAAGCTGCGCTACCTTCTGCTGGCGCTGGCGGCGACCGTCACGGCGGGAGCCGTCGCCAAGCTGTCCGACAAACCCGGCGGCGCCAAGCTGGCGGGCAACACGAGCGCCACCTCGCCGCTGGCGCAGAATGCCGCCAACGCCCTGGCCACCAACTCGCCCTTCGCATCCGTCGTCTCCGATAGCGGCCCGGAGGAAACGCTGGCTCGCATTTTTACCGAGATCGAAGCCAATCGCCTGGGCAATGCGCTGCAACTGACGGAAGCCTTGCTCCGCCAGTACCCGAATTACCGCCTGGCCAACCTGATCAAGGGCGACCTGTTGCTGGCCAAGGCGCAGCCGATCCAGACCTTCGGCGCCCTGAGCGATGCACCGGCCGACAAGGTGGCCGACCTGCGCGCCGAAGCGCTGGTTCGCCTCAAGGCCTATCGCGAAAAGCCGCCCGCCGACTTCGTACCGCGCTACCTGTTGCAGATGCCGCCCGGGCAGCGCTACGCCATCGTCGTCGACACCCAGCGCTCGCGCCTCTACCTGTACGAAAACGATCGCAGCCACGACGGTCGCCCACGCTTCGTTGCCGACTACTACGTCACACACGGCAAGCTGGGCGCCGACAAGCTGGCCGAGGGCGACAAGAAGACGCCGATCGGCGTTTATCACGTCACCGCCAACCTGCCCAAGCAGAAGCTGGCCGACCTTTACGGCAGCGGTGCCTTTCCGCTCAACTACCCGAACGAGTGGGACAAGCGCCAGGGCCGCAGTGGCAGTGGCATCTGGTTGCACGGCACGCCATCCGACACCTTTGCCCGCCCGCCGCGCGCCTCCGATGGCTGCGTCGTGCTGACCAACCAGGATCTCGATGTCGTCGCCAAGAACCTGCAGGTTGGACAGACGCCGGTGATCATCAGCCCGACGGTGGAATGGCTGTCGCTCGACGACTGGACAAAGGAACGCAACGAGCTGAACAACGCTATCGAAAGTTGGCGGGCCGACTGGGAGAGCCGCGACACCGGCCGCTACCTGAGCCATTACTCGAAGCGCTTCAAGGCCGGCGAGCAGAATTTCGACGAATTCGCCGCCCAGAAAAAGCAGGTCAATGCCAGCAAGCAATGGATCAAGCTCAAGGTCAACAACCTGTCCGTGTTCCGCAATCCCGGCAAGGAAGAAGTCGTCGTCGTCACGTTCGACCAGGATTACCGCAGCAACAACCTGGACAACCAGATGAAGAAGCGCCAGTACTGGCTGCGTGAGGACGGCAAGTGGAAAATCATTTACGAAGGAAGTGCCTGATGTTCAAGAAAGTCTCGCTGCTGGCTGCCGGCCTGCTCGTTTCGGTTGCCGCCTGGGCCGTGCCGACGGTGGAAATGACCACCAACCTGGGCAAGATCACGCTGGAACTGTTCCCGGAAAAGGCGCCGAAGACCGTTGAGATGTTCCTCTACAACGCCAAGCACGGCTTCTACGAGGCCACCATTTTCCACCGCGTGATCGATGGTTTTATGATCCAGGGCGGCGGATTCAACTCGTCGATGGAAGAGAAGAAGACGCGAACTCCGGCACTGCAAAACGAAGCGACCAACGGCTTGGCCAACGAGCGCGGCACGGTTGCCATGGCCCGCACGCAAGACCCGCATTCCGCCCGCGTCCAGTTCTTCATCAACCTGAAGGACAACAGCTTCCTCAACCACCGCTCACCGGCCGACGGTCGCACCTGGGGCTATGCCGTGTTCGGCAAGGTTGTCCAGGGCATGGACGTGGTCGACAAGATCGCCAAGGTGCCGACCGGCAACGCTGGCTATTACACCGATGTGCCGACGACCCCGGTCGTCATCCAGGCCGTCAAAGTCATTTCCGAAAAATAAGGATTTCCCCATGTCGCAAGTCAAGCTGACCACCAACCACGGTGCCATCACCCTCAAGCTGGATGCCGAGAAGGCCCCGAAGACGGTCGCCAATTTCATTTCCTACGTCGAAGCCGGCCACTACAACAACACCATCTTCCACCGCGTGATCAAGAATTTTATGATCCAGGGCGGCGGCATGGAGCCGGGCATGAACCAGAAGGAATGCCAGGCACCGATCGAGAACGAGGCCGCCAACGGCCTGAAGAACAAGCGCGGCAGCATCGCCATGGCCCGCACCAACGACCCGCACTCGGCCACCGCCCAGTTCTTCATCAACGTCGTCGATAACGACTTCCTCGATTTCCGCGCACCGTCCGGCCAGGGCTGGGGCTACTGCGTGTTCGGCGAAGTGACCGAGGGCATGGACGTGGTCGACAAGATCCGCGCCGTCGCCACCGGCAACAAGGGCTTCCACCAAGACGTGCCGAAGGAAGACGTGGTCATCGAGAAAGCCGAGATCGTTTGATCCTCTTCATCTCCGATCTGCACCTGTCGCCCCGGTCACCCGGGGCGACTGCTTTGTTCCTCCGCTTTTTGTCGGGCCGCGCCCGCCAGGCCGAGGCGCTCTACATCCTTGGCGACCTGTTCGAGGTGTGGGTCGGTGACGATATCGACGACCCGTACCACAACCGGATCACTGCTGCCCTGCGTACGGCAAGTGACGCCGGACTGCAGATTTTCGTCATGCACGGCAACCGCGATTTCGCACTGGGTGAGGAATTTGCCGCCAAGGCCGGTATCCGCCTGCTGCCCGACCCCTACGACCTGATCTTGCCGGAATGGTCTTTCGTCCTCTCGCACGGCGACGCCTTGTGCCTGGACGACCATGCCTACCAGGCCTACCGCGCCAAGGTGCGCGACCCGGCATGGCAACGGAAGATGCGCGCCAGGCCGCGCTGGATGCGCGCCCTGCTTGGCCGCTACATCCGCTGGCGCAGCGCCCGCCGCAAACAGGGCAAGCAAGGCTACAACGACCTGCAGGCTGCCGCTACCGAAGACCTGCTGCGCGACCACGGCTACGCCACGATGATTCACGGCCATACGCACCATCCGGCAACCCACGACCATTTTGTCGACGGCATCCACGTCGAGCGCTGGGTACTCGCCGACTGGCACGAGGATCGCGGTGAGGCGCTGGCCTGGGATGGCGAGACACTGCACCGCGAAGCCATCCTGCCCGAAAGCTGACCCCCAACGTGCCCACCCAAACGAGCGCCCTCGGCATCCTGCGCGATGTCTTCGGCTACCCGGCCTTCCGTGGCGAGCAGGCTGACATCATTGGCCATGTTGCCGGCGGCGGTGACGCCCTGGTATTGATGCCGACCGGCGGCGGCAAGAGCCTCTGCTACCAGATTCCCGCCCTGCTCCGCCCCGGCTGCGCCATCGTTGTCTCGCCGCTCATCGCGCTGATGCAGGATCAGGTCGACGCCTTGACCCAACTCGGCGTCAAGGCGGCCTGCCTCAATTCGACACTCGACTGGCGCGAGGCGCAGGCTGTCGAACAGGCGATGTTCAGCGGCAATCTCGACCTCGTCTACATCGCTCCCGAGCGCCTCTTGCTTGAGCGCACGCTAGCCATGCTCGACGCACTCTACGAGGCCGGCAAGCTCGCCCTGTTCGCCATCGACGAGGCGCATTGCGTCTCACAGTGGGGCCATGACTTCCGGCCCGAGTACCTGCAGCTATCGGCCCTGCACGAGCGTTACCCGAAGGTGCCGCGCATCGCGCTGACCGCCACGGCCGACCAGGCAACGCGCAACGAAATGCTGCAACGCCTCGGCCTGGGCGACGCCCGCGTCTTCCTGTCCAGCTTCGACCGCCCGAACATTCGCTACACCGTTGTCGAGAAAGACAACGCCAAGAAGCAGTTGCTCGGCTTCCTGGCTGGCCGCCAGGGCCAGGCCGGCATCGTCTATTGCCTGTCGCGCAAGAAGGTCGAGGAAACCGCCGAGTGGCTGTCGGCCCAAGGCTATCCGGCCCTGCCCTACCATGCCGGCCTGCCCGCCACCGAGCGGGCCGCCAACCAGCGCCGCTTCCTGCGCGAGGAAGGCCTGATCATGTGCGCCACCATCGCCTTTGGCATGGGTATCGACAAGCCGGACGTGCGCTTCGTCGCCCACCTCGACTTGCCGAAAAGCATTGAGGCCTACTACC
>CAZDRS010000078.1:0-9486 GCA_964507585.1 uncultured Dechloromonas sp. | reverse complement strand
TCGCCGGCGTATTTCTTGTCCTGCGGCACTTCACCCAGCGAACAGAACTGGAAAATGCGGTTGTCGCGGCCGATGTGGGTATGCCCCCGCACCACGCAATGTGGGCCGATAACCGTGTTATCGCCGATCTCGACATGGGGGCCGATAATCGAATAAGCGCCGATCTCGACATTGGCACCGATCTTGGCGCCCGGATCGACAATTGCAGTCGGGTGAATCATGTTACAGATCCCGTTTGGCGCACATCAGACGGGCTTCGGCAGCCAGTTGGCCATCGACGCGGGCCTCGCCCTTGAACTTCCAGACACCACGCATCTGGCGCTCGATTTCGACATGCAGGTGCAACTGGTCGCCCGGCATTACCGGACGCTTGAAACGGGCCTCATCGATACCGGCAAAATAGAACACGTCGCTCTGCGTCGGTTTCTTATCCTCGGTCTTGAACGACAGGATGCCGGCCGCCTGGGCCAGCGCCTCCATGATCAACACGCCCGGCATCACCGGATGGTGCGGAAAATGCCCGACGAAGAAGGGTTCATTGATGGTGACGTTTTTGTAGGCATGAATCGACTTGCCCGGCTCGACAGCGACCACACGGTCAATCAGCAGGAACGGATAGCGATGCGGCAAGTATTCAAGAATCTCGTGGATATCCATTTAATCAACCCTCTATATCTTTTTGTTTAAGTTTTTTCTCAAGTTCAGCAACACGGTCGACCAATTTATCAAGGCGTCGAATATGCGACGCATTGCGCATCCAGTGCTCATAACTATCGAGCGGAAAAACGCTGGCATACACGCCATTGGGCTCGACAATACTCCGCATCACCGTGCTGGCGCCGGAAATGGTCGTGTTCGGGGCCATCGTCAGATGCCCGCTGATCATTGTCGCCCCACCCAGAATGCAGTGCTCACCCAGGGTCGTACTCCCTGCCATACCGGTACAACCGGCAATCACCGAATACGGGCCAATGTTGCAGTTGTGACCAATCATCACCAGATTGTCGATCTTGCAGCCATCACCGATCACCGTATCGTCCATCGCTCCACGGTCGATAGTGGTATTGGCACCGATCTCGACATCGTCTCCGACCACCACCACACCGATCTGAGGAATCTTGACCCATTCCTTGCCGTCCGGTGCGAAACCGAAACCATCGGCCCCGAGTACAACACCCGAATGCAGGATAGCGCGCCGTCCAACACGACAACCGTGATAAACGGTCACATTGGGATAGAGCAGGCTACCCTCTCCGATCACCACCCCATCGCCAAGAACACACCCGGCATGTATCACGACGTTCTCGCCGATTGTCACGTTCCTGCCAATACAGACTCGTGGCCCGATGACTGTAGAGGCAGGCACAGCAGACTCGCATACCGCCGAGGGGTGCATTCCTGGCTCAGGCGATACCGTCGGGTTCAGAAGGGTCGCTACACGCGCAAAATACGCATAGGGATTGGCCGTGACGATCCGTGTACCGCTAAAACCCTCGGCAAACTCTGGAGAGACAATGACAGCCGAGGCTTGGGTAGTCTGCAACTGGCTCCGATACTTCCGGTTCGCCAGGAAGGCGATCTGCCCCTCGCCAGCCGAAGCCAGGGTTGCGACCTGGCTGATACGGATTTGCGAATCTCCAAGCACATCGCCGCCCAACCGGGCGGCGATGTCAGCAAGCAAAAAACCAGCTTCGCGCGAAGCCATTACTTGGCTTCCGAAAGCGCCTTGATAACGCGTTCCGTAATATCCAGGCGCGGGCTGACCCAAACGACATCCTGCAGGATCAAATCGAACTTGTCGGTCTCGGCAATCTGCTTGATCGCCTTGTTGGCCTTTTCGATCACGGCCGCATTTTCTTCATTCTGGCGCAGGTTCAGGTCCTCGCGGAATTCACGCTGACGACGCTGGAATTCACGCGACAACTCGCCAAATTCCTTCTCCTTCGAACGACGCTCGCTCTCCGCCATGGTCACGGAATTCTTTTCCAGATTCTCTTGCAGGCCTTGCAACTGCTTGGCCATACGCTGCAGATCCTGGTCGCGCTTGGCGAATTCACCTTCCAGTTTCTTGGCTGCCTTCTGCGCTGCCGGGGCATCACGGAAGATGCGCTGGGTATTCACATAACCAACCTTCAGTTCGGCGGCATAAGCACCCGTCACGAACAATGCGGACATCAGGGATGCCAGGACAACGGATTTAACTTTCAACTTGATACTCCTGATTTAGAACGTAGTGCCCATCTGGAACTGGAAAACCTCAGTCTTGTCGCTTTCCTTCTTGTTCAGCGGCTTGCCGATGCTGAACTTCAAGGGGCCGACCGGGGAAATCCAGGCGGCAGACAAGCCCGTCGAATACCGCAAATCGGCAATATCCACCTTTTCATCTGCGCCGTACACCTGGCCGCCATCGACAAACCAGCCCATACGGAATGACTTGTCCATACCCGGCAAGCTCCACAACAGCTCGGCATTGCCGATGACACGGCGATTACCACCGAGGCGATACTGAGTGCCCGTCGATGAATCGGTATAGATCGGGCCCAAGGACGAAGCCTTGTAGCCACGTACCGATGTTACACCACCGGCATAGTAATTCTTGAAGAACGGCAAACCGGATTGACCGTAACCATTTGCCATACCGTACTCGCCGTTCAACATCAGCGTGAACTTGGAATTAAGCGGTACGAAGTGCTGAAGCTGGTAGCTGGCACGATAGTAGGTCAAATCCCCACCAGGCAAGGCGACCTCCAGCGAAGCACGCTGGAAGGTGCCCTTGGTCGGGAAGAAATAACTGTCCTTGCCGTCACTGGCCCAACTCAAGGTCAGAGGAACCGACATGTTGGTTTTGCCGTAGCGACTGACGTAATCCTTGTAATAGGAAGGCGTTTCGGTATAAGTCGTGATGCTGGTCGAATCCAGGCCCAAGCCAACACCGATTGACTCTTTCTCACCGATCGGGAAACCAAAACGAATCGCCCCCCCCGTCGACGACGACGAATAGTAAGCCAGCGTTGTCGAGGTGGTATTGACCGTACGGTGATAGATATCGAAGCCCTGGCTTACCCCATCCGGCGTGAAGTAGGGGTTGGTATACGAGAAAACGTAGGTGCGATAAGTCTTGGCGGAGTTCACCTGCACGGCTACGTTATTACCGCTACCCATGAAATTGTTCTGGGCAATCGAGCCCGACAGGATAACCTTGTCGGTACTCGAAGTACCGACACCCAGCATCAGGTTGCCAGTCGGTTTTTCGGTCACATTCAGGTTAACGTCCAGCTGATCGGAGGTACCGCTGACAGCAGGCGTTTCGACTGCAACTTCGGAGAAGAAGCCGAGCTTATCGACGCGCTGCTTGGACGCCGTTACCTTGTCGGCGTCGTACCAGCCACCTTCCATCTGGCGCATTTCGCGACGAATAACCTCATCACGCGTCTTGGTGTTGCCGGTAACGTTGATCCGACGAACATAAACCCGCTTGCCCGGATCGACAAAAATGGTGAAAGCGACCTTGCGCTTGTCCTTGTCGATTTCCGGTGCCGCGTTGACGTTGGCGAAGGCGTAACCCTCCTTGCCCAGGCGGTCGCTGATGGCCTTGGTCGTGTCATTCAGCTTCTCGCGGGAGAAAACATCGCCCGCCCTGACCTTGACCAGTTTCTTCAGTTCATCCTCGGCAATCGAGAAATCCCCGGCAACCTTGACCGATGAAACCTGATAACGCTCACCTTCGACGATGTTCGCCGTGATATAGACATCCTGCTTGTCGGGTGAAATCGAAACCTGAGTCGACTCGACTGCAAACTCGAGATAGCCCTGGTTCATATAAAAGGACTTCAATTTCTCGAGATCAGCCGACAGCTTCTGGCGTGAATACTGGTCGTTCTTGGTATACCACGTCATCCATCCCGGCGTGGTCAATTCGAACTGGTCGAGCAGTTCCTTTTCGCGGAACGCCTTGGCACCAACGATGTTGATTTGCTTGATCTTGGCCGCCGCACCCTCTTCGATATTGAAGTTGATGCCAACGCGGTTGCGCTCCAGCGGCGTCACCGTGGTCGTGACATTGGCAGCATATTTACCGCGCGTCAGATACTGGCGCTTCAGTTCCTGCTCGGCCTTTTCCAACAAGGCTCGGTCAAAAATCCGCCCCTCGGCAATACCGGTTTCCTTCAGTGCCTTGACGATGACGTCCTTGTCGAATTCCTTCAGGCCGACAAAGTTGATCGTTGCGACAGCCGGCCGTTCCTGAACGACGACAACCATCACATCCTTCTCGACCTCGACACGGATGTCCTTGAAGAAACCAGTCGCGAACAGCGCCTTGATCGATTGCGCCGCCTTTTCGTCATTCAGGGTTTCGCCAACCTTGACGGGCAAATAGCCGAAAACCGTACCGGCTTCGGTGCGCTGAATTCCCTCGACCCGGATGTCCTTGACCGTAAAGGGTTCGAAAGCCAGTGCCGGTGCGACAAACGCACTGGCGATCAGGACGGACAACAGGGTTTTCTTCATTATTCAGCCGTTAAGCAGGCGGGCAATATCGTTAAAAAAGGCAAAAGCCATCAAGGCAAAGAGAATGGACATGCCAAACCGTTGGCTTATCTCCATCGACCGCTCGGAAAGCGGTCTACGCCTGACAACTTCGATCATATGATACAACAAATGCCCACCGTCCAGCACCGGGATGGGGAGCAGATTCAGCACACCCAGGCTGATGCTGACCAAGGCCATGAACTTCAGGTAATAATCGAGCCCAAGACGCGCCGATTGCCCGGCATAGTCAGCAATCGTTACTGGCCCCGACAGGTTTTTCCAGGACACCTCGCCAACCAGCATTTTCCCCATCATCACGAGGCTGAAGACCGACTTGTTCCAGGTTTCTGCCAGCGCCAGCCGCCCGGCTTCGAAAAAACCGTAATGCACGAAGGTACGAATCTCACGCCGAGCTCCTGGCCCTTCCTTGACGGCTACGCCAATTTTCCCGACGCTCCGCCCGCGTTCGACTACGGCATCAGGCACTACCTCAAAAGCCAAAATTGCATCGCCGCGCTGAATGTCGATCCGCAAAGGCTTGCCTGCCGAAGAACGAACGACGGTAACGAATTCCGTCCACCAATCAATCGCCTTGCCATCAACCGCGACAATCCGGTCACCGGCCATCAACCCGACACGAGCTCCGGGAGAGCCCTTGACCACCTCGCCAATCACTGGCGGCGTATTCGGACGATAAAAACGAATCCCGAGATGATCGAGCGCATCACCCTCCCAGCCCTCGACAGCCACCCGCTGCAGTGCAAGACGGCGGAATGCGATTTCACCCTTGTCGTTGATTACTTCAAGATCGACTGAATCGTGGTCGACGGCTTTTTCGAGAAGCAACCAGCGCAGGTCATTCCAGGTTGCGACCGGCTGCCCATCGACCAACCGAACCTGCTCACCATTCTGAATTGCAGCCACGGCGGCAGGCGAGCTTTCCGGTGGTGTTCCCAACACTGGCAGCAATTCCTGGCTGCCGTGCATGAAGACAACCCAGTAAAGCACGATCGCCAAGAAAAAATTAGCCAGCGGGCCGGCAGCCACAATAATGCTGCGCTTGCCGACGCCCTGCCGATTGAATGCCCGATACGCTTCCGAAGCGCCAACCTCGCCCTCGCGCTCATCAAGCATCTTGACGTAGCCGCCGAGTGGAAAAATGCTGAGCGCCCATTCGGTACGATCCCGACCAAGCTCCCTTTGCCACAATACCCGGCCAAACCCAACTGAAAAACGCAGCACCTTGACGCCACACCAGCGCGCCGCAAGGTAATGCCCAAGTTCATGGACGATGATCAGTACGCCCAGGACAACCGCGAAAGCGGCCAGATAAAACGGCAAGTCGTTCACGCGAAGCGACGTTCCCGAATCAGTCGTGCCGCCAGTTGCCGCGCCTCGGCATCAGCACCGATCACATCATCAAGACTACCCTCCGGGCCTGCAGCAATCGACTGCAATACCTGATCGTTCAGGCGAGCAATACCCAGGAACGGGAGCTGACCGTCGAGGAAGGCTGCTACGGCGACCTCATTGGCCGCATTGAGGATGGCCGGGGCGGTACCGCCAGTATGCAACGCATCGTAGGCCAGTTGCAGGCAACGGAAGCGCTCGAAATCCGGGGGATAAAAGTCGAGGTGTGCGATCTTGAACAGGTCAAGCGGCTCGACACCGGCTGCAATACGCTCCGGCCACGCCATGGCATAGGCAATTGGCGTGCGCATGTCAGGATTACCCAGTTGTGCGACAACCGAGCCATCGACGTACTGAACTGCCGAGTGAATAACGCTCTGCGGATGAACGACAACCTGGATCATCTCGGGCGGGGCGTCGAACAACCAACGTGCCTCGATCACCTCAAGGCCCTTGTTCATCATGGTTGCCGAATCGACAGAAATCTTGCGTCCCATGACCCAATTGGGGTGTGCACAGGCCTGCTCCGGCGTCACATCGGCCAATTCGCCCAAGGCCTTGCTACGGAAAGGCCCACCGGAAGCTGTCAGCAAAATCTTTTGAACGCCGCACGCTGCCAGGCCACGCCCGAAATCGGCCGGCAAGGACTGGAATATCGCGTTGTGCTCGCTATCCACCGGCAACAATATTGCACCATGCGCATGCACCGCGTGCATGAACAACTCGCCGGCCATGACCAGCACTTCCTTGTTGGCGAGCAGGATGCGCTTGCCCGCCTGAGCCGCTGCCAAAGTGGGCGCCAAGCCTGCAGCCCCGACGATAGCCGCCATCACCATGTCGGCCTCAACCAGGGTTGCCGCTGTGACCAAGGCTTCCTGACCCCAACGTACCTCGGTGCGGCTACCGGCAGCAGCCAGATGCGCAGCAACCGTAGCCGCAGTCTCGGCATCGCCGACGACAGCAAGTTGCGGTTTGAATTCGAGACAATCGGCGACCAGACGCTCGACCTGGCGATGCGCCGTCAGCGCGACAACCTGGTAACGCCCCGGATGGCGACGAACCACATCCAGGGTAGACTGGCCGATCGAACCGGTCGCACCAAGTACGGTCAAGCCTTGCCGATTCATGCCAGAACCGTCAGCAACAAGGCAATCAGCGGCAAGGCCGCGGTATGGCTATCGATACGATCGAGTACGCCACCATGGCCCGGCAGGAGCTGGCTGCTGTCCTTGAGACCAGCCTGGCGCTTGAGCAGCGATTCGAAAAGGTCACCGGAAATCGAAACCAGGGTCAGCAATGGCATGGCGATCACCAGGGCAAGCAGGCGCACAGGATCCGGCCCACCTGAAACCCACTGCACCACGACAGCCAGGGCCGTTACCGTGAACATCGCACCGTAGGCGCCCTCCCAGGTCTTACCCGGGCTGATATTCGGCGCCAGCTTGCGCCGTCCAAAAGCGCGGCCGAAGAAATATGCGGCAATATCGGCCAAGGCCACCAACAGCAGGGCTCCGAACAACCAGGCCGGGCCGTACCCGCGAATGGCAGTCAGTGCATACCATGTGGGTAGCAGAACAACCAGGCCGACCAGCGCCATCCTTCCCGGCGCCTTGACCTCCCAACGGGCACGGAGCCAGAACGGAACGAGAGCAAGCCAGAAAATCACCGACAGCGTGAGCAACACTCGCCCCGCTTGGAGCAAGGAGGCTGCTGGCAGCGCACCTAACGCAATCGCCAGCGCACCAACCAGCAGGCCGAAGCCAACTTGCAAAGGCTTGGCAAAACCGGCCAACCGCGCAAACTCCCAGCCGGCTATGCCGGTAATAACCGCCGTCACAAGCGCCCAGGCTGTCGCGTCAAGGAAAAAAATGGCGGGAATCAGCAGCGCTGCAATAACCAGCGCAGTGATGACACGCGTTTTAAGCATTGTTTTTTTCCAACTGCTCGCTGGTGCGCCCGAAGCGACGCTCCCGTTTCTGGAAGGAGGTGATAGCCTTGTCGAACTCGGTGGTATCGAAATCCGGCCACAGCGTTGCCGTGAAATACAGTTCGGTATAGGCCAATTGCCAAAGCAGGAAATTGCTGATGCGCTCTTCGCCACCGGTTCTGATGAACAGATCGGGCTCGGGCGCAAAACTCATCGACAGGTATTGCTCCAGATCAGATTCCTGCCAACCTTCGCGCTTTTCCGGCTGGGCAGCCAACATGCGATTCATCGCCTGCATGATGTCCCACCGACCACCGTAATTGGCCGCAATGGTGAGATCCAGTCGGGTGTTGGCCGCCGTCTTTTCTTCGCCCTTGCGAATCAGGGCTTGCAACTTCGGGTCAAAGCGCGACAGGTCACCGATGATGCGCAGGCGCACACCGTTGCGATCCAGCTTTTCGACCTCCTGCTCCAATGCCTTGACGAACAACTGCATCAGGAGAGTGACTTCTTCCTGAGGGCGACGCCAGTTTTCGGAAGAAAACGCGAACAGCGTCAGGTACTGAATACCCCGCTCCAGGCAGGTACGCACCATTTCGCGCACCAACTCGACGCCTTTGACATGCCCGGCGACGCGGGGCAGAAAGCGTTTTTTCGCCCATCGGCCGTTGCCGTCCATAATGACAGCGACGTGCTGCGGCATCGCCGCCACCTGTGGCAAATCACGCGTCGAACTGGAAAAGAGGGCCATTCAGCCGGTGATCGCTGAAATAGCGCTCAAACCTGCATCAGCTCGGCCTCTTTCGCGGCGAGCATCTTGTCGACTTCAACGATGAATTTGTCGGTCAGCTTCTGGACGTCGTCCTGCGCCCTGCGCTCGTCATCCTCGGGAATGTCGCCCTTCTTCAGCGCGTCCTTGAGATGGGTGTTGGCATCGCGACGCAGGTTGCGGATGGCGACCTTGGCGCCCTCGCCCTCATGCTTGACGACCTTGATCATTTCCTTGCGGCGCTCTTCGGTCAAAGCCGGCATCGGCACACGGATCAAATCACCTTGGGAAGCCGGATTCAGACCCAGGTCGGAATCGCGGATGGCCTTTTCGACCTTCTGCACCATGTTCTTTTCCCAAGGCTGCACACCCAGGGTACGGGCGTCCACCAGGGTAATGTTGGCCACCTGGTTCACCGGAACCGGGGAACCGTAGTAGTCGACCATCACATGATCGAGCAGGCCGGTATGAGCGCGGCCGGTACGAATCTTCTGGAGGTCGTTCTTCAAGGCCTCCAGGGACTTTTGCATTTTGTGTTCGGCAGTTTTCTTGAGTTCTGCAATCATCTGTATCTCCTCAGCAATAGACCAGCGTACCCTCGTCTTCGCCACAGACCACGCGCTTCAGCGCACCAGCCTTGAAGATCGAGAACACGTTGATCGGCAGTTTCTGATCGCGGCACAGCGCGAAAGCCGTGGCGTCCATAACCGCGAGATTCTTCGAGATCGCCTCGTTGAAGCTGATCTTGTCGTAGCGCGTTGCCGAAGGATCCTTCTTGGGATCGGCCGTGTAGATACCGTCGACCTTGGTCGCCTTCAGCACGATTTCCGCACCGATTTCCGAGCCGCGC
>CAZDRS010000077.1:0-9532 GCA_964507585.1 uncultured Dechloromonas sp. | reverse complement strand
AGGATCGCCACCAGCGCGATTTCGTGATTGGCCCGACACACGAGGAAGTCATCACTGACGTGGTTCGTCGCGACGTCAAGAGCTATCGCCAGTTGCCGATCCACCTCTACCAGATCCAGAGCAAGTTCCGCGACGAAATCCGCCCCCGCTTCGGCGTCATGCGTGGCCGTGAATTCCTGATGAAGGACGGCTATTCCTTCCATACCTCTTTCGACGATCTGAAGCGCGAATACGGCAACATGTACGACACGTACAGCCGCATTTTCAGCCGCCTCGGCCTGAAATTCCGAGCCGTTGCTGCCGATACCGGCTCCATCGGCGGTACCGGATCGCACGAATTCCACGTTTTGGCCGACTCCGGCGAAGACGATATCGCTTTCTGTCCGAACTCGGATTACGCCGCCAACGTTGAACTAGCCGAGGCCTTGGCACCGACCGCACCGCGCGGACAGGCCGGCAAGCCCATGGAGAAAACGCATACGCCGGGCAAGATGGCTTGTGCCGACGTCGCCAAATTCCTCGACGTGCCACTCGGCCAGATCGTGAAGTCGATCGCCGTCATCAGCGAGAAGGAAGGCGGCGACAAGACCTTCGCCCTGCTGTTGCTGCGCGGCGACCACGAATTGAACGAGGTCAAGGCAAGCAAGATCGGCGCGATCAATCCCTTCCGCTTTGCCACGGACGAGGAGGTCATCGCACACCTCGGTTGCAAGCCGGGCTTCATCGGCCCTGTCGGTATCGATCGGGAAAAAGTGGCTGTCTTCGCCGATCGCAGTGTGATGAACCTCAGCGATTTCGTCTGCGGCGCCAACGAAGCCGGCTACCACATGAGCGGTGTCAATTTTGGCCGCGACCTGCCGGAACCGGAAGTTTTCGACATTCGTAACGTTGTCGCCGGCGACCCGTCACCGGACGGCAAGGGAACGCTGGAGATCTGCCGGGGTATCGAGGTCGGCCATATCTTCCAACTGCGCCAGAAGTACGCCCAGGCACTGAATTGCGCCTACCTGGATGAAAACGGCAAGAGCCAGATCATGGAAATGGGTTGCTACGGCATCGGCGTATCGCGCATTGTCGGCGCGGCAATCGAACAGGGTAACGACGAGAAGGGCATCATCCTGCCGCCGACTATTGCACCGTTCGAGGTTTGCATCGTACCGATGGGCTACCACAAGAGCGAAGCGGTCAAGACTGCCGCCGACCAACTCTACGCCGACCTCAAGAAAGCCGGCATCGACGTCGTGCTCGACGACCGCAACGAGCGCCCGGGGGTCATGTTTGCCGACATGGAACTGATTGGCATCCCGCACCGCGTCGTCATCGGCGAACGCGGCCTGAAGGACGGCCTGCTCGAATACAAGGGACGCTGTGATGCCGAGGCCACGATGATTGCGCAGTCCGACATCGTCGCCTCGCTGCAAGGGAAGTTGTGCGGCGCCTGATCGTCGCGCTGTTGTTGTCTGGCGCGTCGGCGGCTTTCGCCGGCGCCCAGAAATACGAAGCACTTTCGGCCAGCGCCCAGGCCGCCCTGCACAAGGCCGTTTCCGACTCCCGGCCAAGCGTCAGCTCCTTCAAAACGCCGATGGAGGCGGTCGATTGGCTGGCCGCCATGTCGCCACGCCTGGAAAAGCGCATCCCGAACCGTGAATACCGGATCGACCTGCTGCGTAGCGTGCATTACGAGGCAACCCGGGCCGGCCTCGACCCACAACTGGTGCTTGGCTTGATGCAAGTCGAGTCGGGTTTTCGCAAATATGCGGTTTCCTCGGCCGGCGCCCGCGGCTACATGCAGGTCATGCCTTTTTGGGTCAAATTGATCGGCCGCCCCGAGGACTCGCTGTTCGACCTGCGCACCAACCTGCGCTACGGTTGCACCATCCTGCGTCACTATCTGGATATTGAGAGGGGCGACCTGTTCCGCGCCCTTGGCCGCTACAACGGCAGTCTGGGCAAGCCGGAATACCCGAACATGGTGCGTGCCGCCTGGCAGAACCAGTGGCAGTACGACAAGGCCGCCCGCCTGGCGCAGGCCGCCAACTGATCAGCGACCGAAGCCGCCGCCCATCCCTGGCATCAAGCCCTTCATGCCGCGCATCAGCTTGCCGATGCCGCCCTTGGAGAACTGCTTCATCATCTTCTGCGTCTGCTCGAACTGGTTGAGCAGACGATTGACTTCCTGAACCTGTACCCCCGCCCCCATCGCGATGCGGCGCTTGCGGCTGGCCTTGATCAATTCCGGCTTGGCCCGCTCGGCCGGCGTCATGGAGTTGATGATACCTTCCACGCGACCGATGATCTTGCCTTCGGCGCCAGCCGGCAATTGGCCGGCCATCTGTGCAACCTGGGCCGGCATCTTGTCCATCAGCGAGGTCAAGCCGCCCATGTTGCGCATCTGGGCGATCTGTTCCTTGAAATCGTTGAGATCGAAGCCCTTGCCAGACTTGAGCTTCTTGGCGAAGGCAACCGCCTTTTCCTCATCCAGCCCCTTGCGCGCCTCTTCAATCAGCGACAGCACGTCGCCCATACCGAGGATACGCGACGCCATCCGCTCTGGGTGGAAGGCTTCCAGGCCCGTCAGCTTCTCGCCGACACCGGCGAACTTGATCGGCTTGCCCGTGATGTGGCGCACGGAGAGTGCCGCACCACCGCGGGCATCACCATCCAGCTTGGTCAGCACGACGCCGGTCAGCGGCAGCGCTTCGTTGAAGGCCTTGGCCGTGTTGACGGCATCCTGGCCGAGCATGGCATCGACGACGAACAGCGTTTCGATGGGATTGATCGACGCATGCAGGCGCTTGATCTCAGCCATCATCTCTTCGTCGATGGCCAAGCGGCCAGCCGTATCGACCAGCAGCACGTCGTGATAGTGGCGCTTGGCCCAGTCGATGGCGGCGGCGGCGATAGCCTCCGGCTTCTCGCCCACGGCGGACGGGAAGAAATCGACCCCCGCCTGGCCGGCGACCGACTTCAACTGCTCAATAGCCGCCGGACGATAAACGTCGCAGGAAACCACCAAGACCTTCTTTTTGTGGTTTTCCTTGAGGAACTTGGCCAGCTTGCCGACCGTCGTCGTCTTGCCGGCGCCCTGGAGACCGGCCATCAGCACGATGGCTGGCGGCTGTGTGTTGAAATTGATGCCCTCGTGGGCGTCGCCCATGATCTTGGTCAACTCGCCATGCACGACGCCAATCAGTGCCTGGCCGGGGTTCAGCGAGCCGATCACCTCCTGACCGACCGCTTTCTCCTTGACCGCGGCAATGAAATCCTTGACCACCGGCAAAGCCACGTCGGCTTCGAGCAGCGCCATGCGCACTTCACGCAGGGCGTCGGCGATGTTGGATTCGGTCAGGCGAGCCTCGCCCTTGAGCGTTTTCATAACGCGCGCCAGGCGTGTAGTCAGGTTGTCGAGCATGTCAGATGGGCTTCTAGTAGAATTCGCGAATGGCCGATATTGTAATTCAGCTTCTGCCCCACATCCTCGCCGCCCTGATTTATGGCGCGCTCGGCTTCCATTTCTGGAATACCCGCTGGCGCGAAAGCGAAAACCAGTGCGTCGCCTGTCCGATGCAGCCGTGGGAACGCACGGCCATCGCCGTCGCCCTCGTCATCCATGCCGGCGGCCTGCATGATGCCCTGTTTACCGAAGCCGGCATGCGCTTCTCGTTCAGCTTCGCACTGTCGCTGATGATGTGGCTGGCCGTCCTAATCTACTGGCTGGAAAGCTTCATGGCCCGCATGGAGGGCATGCAGCCCATGGTTCTGCCACTGGCTGCCGTATGCACGCTTCTGCCGGTGATCTTTCCCAACGTTCATCTTGTCGCCCACGCCCAGGCCACGGGGTTCAAGCTGCATTTCCTGGCTGCCATGCTGGCCTACAGCCTGCTGACCCTGTCAGCCCTGCACGCCATCTTCATGGGCTTCACCGAGCGCTCACTGCACAACCGTTCGCTTAAACGCAGCTTGGCCAGCCTGCCACCGCTGCTCACCATGGAATCGCTGCTCTTCAAGATGCTGCTGGTCGGCTTTGTCTTGCTGACGTTAACCGTTGGCAGTGGACTTTTCTTCTCGGAAGCACTGTTCGGCAAGCCGCTGTCGGTCGACCACAAGACCCTGTTCGCTTTTGCTTCCTGGGGTATTTTCGCCACCTTGCTGATCGGTCGGCATGCCTGGGGCTGGCGCGGCAAACGGGCTCTGCGCTGGACGCTGGCTGGGTTCGCCTTGCTCATCCTGGCTTATGTCGGCAGCCGGTTCGTTGCGGAAGTAATTCTGGGGCGCGTCTAACCCCGTGGATGAAATTCCGCTATCCGCGCTGGCGCTGACGCTGGTCGTCCTGTTGGGCTTGTCCGCCTTTTTCTCGCTCAGCGAGACGGCGATGATGGCTTCCAACCGCTTCCGCCTGCGCCACATGGCGCAATCCGGCCATCACGGCGCGCAAAAGGCACTCGCTCTCCTCGCCCAAACCGACAAGATGCTGGGCGTCATCCTGCTCGGCAACAACCTGATCAACTCGGCGGCAGCAACGCTGGTCAGCGTCATCGCCATTGCGCTGTTTGGCGAAGACAAATGGATACTGGGCGCCGGCACCCTGGCCGTCACCTTTGCCATCCTCGTCTTCTCGGAAATCACCCCGAAAATCATCGGCGCAACCCACGCCGACCGCCTGGCCTTGATTCTTGGCTACATCCTGACCCCATTGCTACGGCTGTTCTACCCTGCCGTCTGGTTCATCAACCTCTTCGCCAGCGCACTGCTCAAACTGCTGCGCCTGTCACCCCAAGCAGAGGCTGAAAATACGCAGTTATCGCCGGAAGAATTGCGCAGCCTGGTTCTCGAGTCATCTCACCTGATCCCGCAAAAGCACCGTGCCATCCTGTCCAGTCTGTTCGACCTGAACAACATTACGGTCGAGGACGTGATGACCCCGCGCGGCAGCATCGAGATCCTCGATCTCGACCAACCCTGGGAAGAAGTCAAAAGCCAACTGGCGACCAGTCATCACAGCCGCCTGCCCACCTGCCGTGAATCGCTCGATCAACTGGTCGGCATTCTCCCCGTACGTCGATTGCTCGCCAGCCTGGGCGACCCGGACTTCGACGAAGCCACCCTGCTCGAACAACTGCAAGCGCCGTACTACATTCCGGCAAAAACCGCCGTTTTCTCACAATTGGCTTTCTTCCAGGAAAATCGCCAGCGTATCGGTTTCGTGGTCGACGAATACGGGGACATCCTCGGCCTGCTGACCCTGGAAGACATAATCGAGGAATTTGTCGGCGATTTCACGACTTCGATGCCGGGATTGAGCCAGGAATTGCGCTGGACAGCAGATGGTGATGTCATTGTCGAAGGTTCGCGCCCACTACGCGACATCAACCGTATGCTCGGACTCGACTTCCCCTTGGATGGCCCGAAAACCTTGAACGGGCTGATTCTCGAGCACTTCCAGGACATCCCGGAATCGGGCATCAGCATCAAGCTGGCCGACATTGCCGTCGAAATTCTGCAAACGCAGAACCGCAGTGTGGTCACCGTTCGCATATTCCGCCCGGAAAGCGCGTAAACACGGGGCCGGCAATCTTTACAAACAAGCGCTTACGTAGCATTATCAAGCGATCTAAACGGCATTTAAGCGCATTCGATGGCTGCAACCCCTCAAAATCCTCCTCTTAGCGGCTTGGCGCGAGCACTCGTTCAGGCCGGGCAACTCAAGGAGGTTGAGGCGGAGCAACTGCTCGCCCAGGCCAGCAGCAACAAGTCGTCGTTGATCGAACAGATCATCACCAGTCAAAAGGCCAGCGCACTCGACATCGCCCGTTTCGTCGCCGACACCTTCGGTTATCCCCTGCTTGACCTGAATGCCTTCGACGAAGCGCACATCCCGACCGATGCCATCGACCGCAAGCTGATTGCCACGCACAAGGTCATTCCGCTCAACAAGCGGGGTAACCGCCTGTCGGTCGCCATCGCCGACCCGACCAACCTGCGCGCCCTGGATGAAATCCGTTTCCAGACCGGTCTGGCCGTCGACCCCATCGTCGTCGAGCAGCCCAAACTGGCACCGCTCGTCGGTAAATACGCCGAATCGGCCTCGGATGCCCTCAAGAACTTCACCAACGAGGACATCAACCTCGACTTTCTGGACGAGGACGCCTCCGCCAAGGCTGACGAAGCTGCCGGCCAGGACATCGACGATGCTCCTGTCGTCAAATTCATCCAGAAAATGCTGCTCGATGCCATCAACGACGGGGCATCCGATATCCACTTCGAGCCGTACGAGAAGTTCTACCGAATTCGTTTCCGTGTTGACGGCATCTTGCGTGAGGTCGCAACGCCCCCCCTGGCCATCAAGGAAAAGATCGCCTCGCGCATCAAGGTCATTTCCCGGTTGAATATCGCCGAAAAGCGCGTTCCGCAGGATGGCCGGATGAAACTGGTGCTGTCCAAGACCCGTGCCATCGACTTCCGCGTCAGCACCTTGCCCACCCTGCAGGGCGAGAAGATCGTGATGCGTATTCTCGACCCGACCTCGGCCACCCTGGGCATCGAAGCCCTGGGCTACGAGGCGGAACAAAAGGCCTCCCTGCTCGATGCGATCAGCCGCCCGTACGGCATGGTGCTGGTCACCGGCCCGACCGGCTCAGGCAAGACGGTGTCGCTTTATACCTGCCTGAACATCCTGAACAAGGATGGCATCAATATTTCGACGGCGGAAGACCCGGCCGAAATCAACCTGGCCGGCATCAATCAGGTCAACGTGGACGACAAGGCCGGCCTGACGTTCCCGGTCGCCCTGAAGGCTTTCCTGCGCCAGGATCCGGACATCATCATGGTTGGCGAAATCCGCGACCTCGAAACTGCGGAAATCTCGATCAAGGCAGCGCAAACCGGCCACTTGGTGCTATCGACCCTGCACACCAACGATGCGCCGCAAACCTTGACCCGCCTGATGAACATGGGCGTTCCGACCTTCAACATCGCCTCCAGTGTGCTGTTGATCACCGCCCAGCGCCTGGCGCGACGCTTGTGCAACTGCAAGAAACCGATGGATGTACCCCGGCAAACGCTGCTCGATGCGGGTTATGCTGAAAGCGACCTTGACGGTTCATGGGTGCTCTACGGCCCTGGCGGTTGCGAACGCTGCAAGGGCACCGGCTACAAGGGGCGGGTCGGCATTTATCAGGTCATGCCGATTTCCGAAGCCATGCAGCGCATGATCATGAGTGGTGCGTCGTCGCTTGATCTAGCCGAGCAGGCAAAGCTGGAAGGCGTCAAGAACCTCCGCGAATCCGGCTTGTTGAAAGTTAAACAAGGTGTCACCTCGCTTGACGAGGTACTCAGCACCACCAACGCCTAACAAAGGGAACTCGTATGGCTACCGCACGACCGAAGGCCTCGGCAGTCAAGGAAAGCACCTTCCAGTGGGAAGGCAAGAACAAGGACGGCAAAACCGTCCGTGGTGAGATGCGGGCTGCCAGTGAATCCGTGGTGCAAACCACGTTGCGTCGCCAAGGCATTACCAACACCAAGGTCAAGAAACTGCGTTTCAAGACAGGCGGCAAGATCACCGACAAGGACATCACCCTGTTCACCCGGCAATTGGCGACCATGATGAAATCGGGCGTGCCGCTGCTGCAATCCTTCGACATCGTCGGGCGCGGCCACGCCAACCCGGCTGTCGGCAAACTGCTGCTCGACATCAAGGCCGACGTCGAGACCGGCAGCTCGCTGTCGCAAGCTTTTCGCAAGTTTCCGCTCTATTTCGATGCGCTGTTCTGCAACCTGGTAGCGGCTGGCGAACAGGCCGGTATTCTCGACACCCTGCTCGACCGACTGGCAACCTACAAGGAAAAGATTCTCGCCATCAAGAGCAAGATCAAATCGGCACTGTTCTACCCGATCGCCGTTATCGTCGTCGCCTTCATCATCACGGCGGTGATTATGATTTTCGTGATTCCGGCCTTCAAGGACGTTTTCAAGAGTTTCGGTGCCGACCTGCCGGCCCCGACACTCTTGGTGATTGCCATTTCGGACTTCTTCGTCGCTTACTGGTGGGCCATTTTCGGCGCCGTCGGCGGCGGCTTGTATGCCTTTCTGGAAAGCTGGAGACGGTCGGAAAAAATCCAGATGGCAATGGATCGCTTCCTGCTTCGCCTGCCGGTCTTTGGCGACATCGTTCGCAAATCGGTGATTGCGCGCTGGACACGGACGTTGGCCACCATGTTCGCTGCCGGTGTTCCCCTTGTCGAATCCCTGGAGTCGGTCGGTGGCGCCGCAGGCAACTACGTTTACAAGGCAGCAACCAAGCAGATTCAGGGAGAGGTGGCCACCGGCACCAACCTGACCACCTCGATGCAAAACACCAACCTGTTCCCCAACATGGTGACCCAGATGGTCGCCATTGGCGAAGAATCCGGCTCGCTCGACTCCATGCTGTCCAAGGTTGCCGACTTTTTCGAACAGGAAGTCGACGATGCCGTTGAGGCCATGTCCAGCCTGATGGAACCGATGATCATGGTCATTCTCGGCACCTTGATCGGCGGCATGGTGGTGGCAATGTACCTGCCCATCTTCAAGCTCGGATCGGTCGTTTGATGTTGCCGGATACCTTGGGCTGCCTGGCGGCCGTAGCCGGGCTGCTCGGCTTGTGTGTCGGCAGCTTCCTGAACGTCGTGATCCATCGCCTGCCCAGGATGATGGAGCGAGACTGGCAGGCTCAATGCGCCGAACTGCGGGGCGAGGCGATGCCTGACGACGCCCCTCTTTCCCTCGCCAAGCCGCGCTCCCGTTGCCCGAATTGCGGACATCAGATTAGTGCCCTGGAAAATATCCCGCTCATCAGCTATCTGCTGATCCTGAGAGGCAAATGCTCGGGTTGTGGCGTGCGCATTTCTCCTCGCTACCCGATCATCGAAGCCCTGACCGGCCTCGCCTCGGCTTATGCTGCCTGGCACTTCGGCCCGACCATACAAACTGTCGGTGCCTTGCTGTTGCTGTGGGCCTTGATTGCTCTGGCCGCCATCGACATCGACACCCAACTGCTGCCCGATTCGCTCACCTTGCCGCTCGTCTGGCTTGGCCTGGCTTTCAATCTGGCTGCTGCGGCCTATTGCGACCTCCCCTCCGCCGTCATCGGTGCGATGGCCGGCTATCTTTCGCTGTGGAGCGTGTTCTGGCTGTTCAAGCTGGCAACCGGCAAGGAAGGCATGGGCTATGGTGACTTCAAGTTGCTCGCCGCACTGGGCGCCTGGCTTGGCTGGCAAATGTTACCAGCCATCATCCTGCTTTCCTCGGTGGTCGGTGCGGTCGTCGGCATCACCCTGATCTTCGCCGCCCGCCACGGTCGCAACGTACCCATTCCGTTCGGCCCCTACCTGGCGGCTGCCGGCGTCATCGCCCTTTTCTGGGGACAAACGATCACCCACGCCTATCTCGGCATGCTGGCTTGAAATCGCTGCCTCAGCCCTGATATAACCGCTTGCAACTCTCGGTTATAATTCAAGGTTTTGGAGGACTCCCATGCCGATTTACGAATATC
>CAZDRS010000076.1:0-9543 GCA_964507585.1 uncultured Dechloromonas sp. | reverse complement strand
GCCTGCGGCGTTTCCACCAACCGCACCTGCGAAATCGGGCTGACCGCCGAAACCGGCGTCACCTATCGCTCGGTGGCCTATCTGCTCGAAGCGTGCTCGCGCAAGGAGGACGCCATGACCTGTTGAGGAGGGGGACAGCAAAAGAAAATCCGGCCATGAGCTGCGAACTCAAGGCCGGAAGAAGCAGTGACAACTTTAGGTGCCGCCAGGGATCGGCAAATCTTTCTGACGGCAACCTGACCATTTTTGTTATGAGGAGCATTTTATGACTTGGCAAATGAATGTCGACCCGCTCGGCAACATCGGCCTGTCCGCGCTGGTCGCGGCCATTCCCATTCTTTTCCTGTTCTGGGCGCTCGCCATCAAGCACATGAAGGGCCACTTCGCGGCCCTCGGCGGCACCGGCCTGGCCCTGTTGATCGCCATCTTCGTCTATGGCATGCCGGTAAACCTGGCGGCACTCGCCACCCTCTACGGCGGCGCTTTCGGCCTCTTCCCGGTGTGCTGGATCGTCATCACCGCGTTGTTCATCTACAACATGTCGGTCAAGACCGGCCAGTTCGAGGTGATCAAGAACTCACTGGCCTCAATCTCCGATGACCGCCGCCTGCAGGCCCTGCTGATCGCCTTCTCCTTCGGTGCCTTCATCGAAGGTGCGGCCGGTTTCGGCACCCCGGTGGCCATCACCTCCGCCATGCTGGCCGGCCTCGGCTTCAACCCGCTGTACGCTGCCTCACTCTGCCTGCTGGCCAACACCGCACCGGTCGCCTGGGGCGCCATCGGCATCCCCATCGTCGTCGGTGGTCAGGTTGCCGGCATTCCGGACGTTGCCCTGAGCCAGATGGTCGGCCGTACCCTGCCCATCCTGTCGGTCTTCGTGCCGCTCTACCTGGTCGTCCTGATGGCCGGCTGGAAGAAGGGCCTGGAAGTCTGGCCGGCCTGCCTGGTCTCCGGCGGCTCCTTCGCCATTGCCCAGTACTTCTCCGCCAACTCGCCGCTGACCGCACCGCTGCTGCCGGATCTGATCGCCTCGATCGCCTCCATCATCTGCACGGTCGCCTTCCTGAAGATCTGGCATCCGAAGGAAAGCTGGCACTTCGACCATGAGCCGAAGCGCGAAGGCAAGGCCAAGCTGATGTACACCGGCGGCCAGGTTTTCCGTGCCTGGGCACCGTTCATCATCCTGTCGCTGTTCGTCTGCGCCTGGGGTATCAAGCCGGTCAACCAGGCCCTCGACCAGATCACCAAGGCCGTCTTCGACTTCACCTTCCCGATCGCCGGCCTCGACCAGATGGTCATCGACCAGGCAGGCAAGGCCAAGCCGGCCGCCTACAAGTTCAACGTGCTGTCTGCTGCCGGCACCGCGATCCTGTTCGCCTGGTTCTTCTCCATCGTCGTCATGGGCGCTTCGCTGAAGACTGCCGGCGGCGTCGCCCGCGACACGCTGAAGACCCTGAAGTGGCCGATCGTCACCATCGCCACCATCCTCGGCTTCGCCTACATTATGAACTTCTCCGGCATGGCCATCACGCTGGGCTACGCCGTCGCCACCACCGGTGCCGCCTTCCCGTTCTTCGCCGCGATCCTCGGCTGGCTGGGTGTGTTTATGACCGGTTCCGACACCTCGACCAACGCGCTGTTCGGCAAGCTGCAGGCCGTCACCGCCGAGAAGCTGGGCATCGACCCGGTCATCGCCATGTCCGCCAACACCTGCGGCGGCGTGTGCGGCAAGATGATCTCGCCGCAGTCGATCTCGGTCGCCACCGGCGCCACCGGCATGGTTGGCCGTGAGTCGGAAATCTTCCGCTTCACCTTCAAGCACTCCATCATCATGGCCGCCATCGTCGGCGTCCTGCACCTGCTCTGGGCCTACGTCTTCCCGGGCATCGTGCCGGCCTACGTCAAGCCGGTCGCCGCTGCGGCCGCTGCCGTCGCTGCAGGCGCCAAGGCGGCGATCAATCCGGATGGCCTGATGTGGCTGGGCATCTTCGTCGGCATCATCACCTGCGTCACGCTGCTGGCACGCCGTCTCGGCGCCGATCTTGCCGCGCCGGTCGAAGGGCACGATGAGGTGCATTTCCACTAATGCGTGAATATCGGTTCGAGGCCAAGCAGCCTCGAACCGATCCGCCGACCTGAGGATTTCCCTAACTGCATCAAAGGTACCGTCTTGGTACCTTTATTACGTTAAACATCATTCACAGGAACTGCGCCATGTACAAAAACATTCTGGTCGCCATCGACGATAGCGAAACTTCCCGTTGCGCCCTGGCCGAAGCAAAGCACATTGCCAAGACCAGTCAGGCAAAACTTTACATCGCCCATGTCGTCGATGAAGTTCTCCTCAACATGCACGGTCATGCGATGCTCGACATGGGTGGCGCCGACTCGGCAGTAGCCAATCTTCGTCGCGCCGGACAAGCGCTGCTCGACAACGCGCTGAAGGATGCCGCCGGGATAGACAGCGAAGCCATTCTGCTTGAAACGCAAAAGCGCCGCGTCTCGGAAACCATCGCCGAAAAGGCCCGCGAGCTTTCCGCCGACCTCATCGTCATTGGCCGCCACGGTCAGCGCGGCCTGGCCACGCTACTTCTGGGCTCGGTCGCCGAACAACTGGCTAAAATCTCCGACGCCTCCGTACTTCTCGTCAGGAAACACTAATGCATCAACACACGCTCGACAGCAACAAGGACGAACCCCTCCGCAACGACATCCGCCTGCTCGGTCGCATTCTGGGCGACACCGTCCGCGAACAGGAAGGCGAAACCGTTTTTGACATCGTCGAGCGTGTCCGCCAAACGGCGGTACGCTTCGCCCGCGACAACGACCCGGCAGCCCGGGCCGAACTCGCCACCCTGCTCGACCCGCTGGCGCGCGACACCACGCAAGCCGTCGTCCGCGCCTTCAGCTACTTCCTCCAGTTGGCCAACATCGCCGAGGACGAGCACCACATCCGCCGCCGCCGCGCCCACGACCTGGCCGGTTCGCCGCCGCGCGAAGGCAGCCTGATCCACGCCCTCGACGCCCTGGCCGGCGCCCAGGTATCGCCCGACACCATCGCCGACTTCTTCGCCCACGCCCTGGTTGCCCCGGTACTCACCGCCCATCCGACCGAAGTCCAGCGCCAAAGCCTGATCCGCAACCACCGCGACGTCGCCCGCCTGCTCGACCAGCGCGAACGACTGCAAATGACGCCGGAGGAAGAAGCCGACAACGACCTGGCCCTGGCCAACGCCATCCTCACGCTGTGGCAGTCGCGCATGCTGCGCCCGGTGCGCCTCAAGGTCATCGACGAGGTCAAGAACGGCATCACCTACTTCAAGGAAACCTTCTTCACCGAACTGCCGCGCCTCTACATCCAGGCCACGCAGCAGCTGCAAAAGCGCTACCCGGGAAAGAAATGGGCCCTGCCGCCCTTCTTCCGCGTCGGCTCCTGGATCGGCGGCGACCGCGACGGCAATCCCTTCGTCACGGCCGACATCCTGCGCGAGGCGCTGCGCCTGCAATCGGCCGCCACGCTAAACCACTACCTCGAAGAAGTCCATGAACTGGGCGGCGAACTACCGCTCTCCGACCTGCTGGTCAAGGTCACGCCGGAACTGCTGGCGCTGGCCGAGCACTCCACCGACCATTCGCCGCAGCGTTCGGACGAGCCCTATCGCCGCGCCCTGTCCGGTATCTATGCCCGCTTGGCCGCCACGGCGCGCTTCCTCGACCAGATCGAGCCGGTACGCCACGAAATCGGCCACGCCGAGCCCTACGCCACGCCCGATGCGCTGCGTGCCGACCTCAAGGTGCTGAATATCTCGCTCAAGCTCAACGGCAGCGCCAGCCTGGCCGGCGGCCGCCTGCGCCGCCTGCTGCGCGCCGTGCAGGTCTTCGGCTTCCACCTCGCGCCCATCGACCTGCGCCAGAACTCCGACGTGCATGCCCGCTCGGTCGCCGAACTGCTCGCCAAGGCCGGCCGCTGCCCGGACTACGAAGCCTTGCCCGAAGCCGAGCGCATCAAGCTGCTAACCGAGGAAATCGCCACCCCGCGCCCGCTCTATTCGCCGTACATCGCCTATGGCGAGGAAACCCGAGGCGAACTCGACATCTTCTTCGCCGCCCACGAACTGCGCGGCAAGTACGGCGCCGCCGCGCTGCCCAACTGCATCATCTCGAAGACCGACGGCGTCTCCGACCTGCTCGAGCTCGCCCTGCTGCTCAAGGAATCGGGCCTCCTGCTGCCGGGCGGAAACCCCCGCCTCGACGTCAATATCATCCCGCTCTTCGAAACCATCGAAGACTTGCAGAAGAGTGCCGCCACCATGGAAGGCATCTTCCAGCTGCCGGCCTACCGCACGCTGATCGCCGGCCGCGGCAACGAGCACGAAGTGATGCTCGGCTATTCCGACTCCAACAAGGATGGCGGCTTCCTGACCTCGGGCTGGGAACTGTACAAGGCCGAGATCGAACTGACCCGCGTCTTCCAGCAGCACGGCGTCCGCCTGCGCCTGTTCCACGGCCGTGGCGGCTCGGTCGGCCGCGGTGGCGGCCCGTCCTATCACGCCATCCTGGCCCAGCCGGCCGGTGCCGTGTCCGGCCAGATCCGCCTGACCGAACAGGGCGAGGTCATCTCGACCAAGTACGGCAACCCGGACACCGGCCGCCGCAACCTCGAAGTGCTGCTCGCCGCCACGCTGGAAGCCAGCCTGACCGACCATGAGAACCAGATCGAGCCGGCCCAGCAATTCCATGCCGTGATGGACGACCTGTCGGCCCGCGCCTTCAACGCCTACCGTGGCCTGGTCTATGAAACACCGGGCTTCACCACCTATTTCCGCCAATCGACGGTGGTTTCCGAAATCGCCCTGCTCAACATCGGCAGCCGCCCCGCCTCGCGCAAGGCCTCCGATCGCATCGAAGACCTGCGCGCCATTCCCTGGGTCTTCAGCTGGGCTCAATGCCGGCTGATGCTGCCCGGCTGGTACGGCTTCGGCTCGGCCGTCGACGGCTACCTGGCAAACAACCCGGATGGCCTGACTACCCTGCGTCGCATGCTGAAATCCTGGCCCTTCTTCCGCACCCTGCTCTCCAACATGGACATGGTGCTGGCCAAGACCGACCTCGCCATCGCCTCGCGCTATGCCGAACTGGTAGCCGACAGCGAACTGCGCGAGCGCATCTTCAGCCGCATCAAGGCCGAGTGGGAACTGACCCGCAAGCACCTGCTGGCCATCGAGGAACAGGACGAACTGCTCGCCGACAACGCCATGCTGCGCAACTCGCTCAAGCTGCGCGCCCCGTACATGGATCCCCTGAACCACCTGCAGGTCGAGTTGCTCAAGCGCCACCGCGCCGGCGAAACCGACGAGCGTGTGGCCCGCGGCATCCACCTGTCGATCAACGGCATCGCGTCCGGCCTGCGCAACAGCGGTTAAAATTCGAGCATGCCTAATCCAATCAAACGCACTGTCTTTTTCGTGTCCGACGGCACCGGCCTTACGGTCGAGGCCCTCGGCCACAGCCTGATGACCCAGTTCGAGGATGTCGAATTCAAGCAGATTCGCATCCCCTTCCTCGACAACCTGGAGAAAGCCCAGGAGGCCGTCGCCCGCATCAATGCACAAGGCGAGTCCGACGGCATCCGGCCCATCGTGTTCACCACGCTGGTCAACACGGAGCTCTCCAGCATCGTCCATCAGTCCGACGCCTTCTGCCTATCCTATTTCGACTCGTTCCTTGCGCCGCTGGAAAGCGAACTGGGCGTCAAGTCCAACCACACGGTCGGCCGCTCGCACGGCTCGGCCGACAGTTCGGACTACAAGAACCGCATCGAGGCCATCAACTACACACTGGCCCACGATGACGGCATCACCGACCGCGACCTGGAAGAGGCCGATGTCATCCTGGTCGCCGTTTCGCGCTGCGGCAAGACGCCAACCTCGCTCTACCTGGCCATGCAGTTCGGTCTGAAGGCCGCCAATTTCCCACTGATTCCGGAAGACTTCGACCGTGGCCGCCTGCCCGGCACCCTGGAGCGGCATCGTGCCAAGCTGTTCGGCCTAACCATACAGCCCGAGCGCCTGCACCAGATCCGCGAGGAACGTCGCGCCGGCAGCAAGTACGCCTCGCTGCCCAATTGCCGTTTTGAAATCGCCGAAGCCGAAAAGATGATGCGCCGCGAAGGCATCCGCTGGCTGGATTCATCGACCAAGTCGATCGAGGAAATCTCGACCACCATCCTGCAGGAACTCAAGCTGCGCTGATCAGCACCTAATTTCTGTCATTCCCGCGCAGGCGGGAATCCAGGAGAGCTCGAAACGATACCAATAGCGGCGGCGGCCTACCCCAGTCGCCGTCGCAGTGCCTCGAACAGGCAAACCGCTGCCGCCGCGCCGACGTTCAGCGACTCCACCGCACCAGGCATCGGAATCCTGATCTTCAAGCTGGCAGATTGCTGCAAGGCCGGCCGGACTCCCAATCCCTCGGCGCCAAATACCCAGGCCAGCGGGCCATCCCAGCGCGCCTCGTACAGCGATATCGAGCCTTCCAGCGTCGTCACCGCCAGCGTACCGGCATAATCGGCCGCAAAGGCTTCGAGATCGGCGTCCTCATGGATGCTCAGCGCAAAATGTGCCCCCTGCCCGGCACGCAACACTTTCGGCGACCAGGCAGCAGCGCAGCCGGGCGATAGCAGCGCCTGCCCGACACCGGCCGCAGCAGCCGTCCGCAACAAGGTACCGACATTGCCGGGATCCTGCACGCCGTCGAGCAGGATGGCATCAACCGCCCGATCGGGAGCACCGCTTGCCGCCGGAATGGGTGCGATAGCCAGCAGTCCGCTCGGCGTATCGACCAGGCCCAAGTCGCGCATCAAGGCGTCTGCCAGGACGACCACATCGCGCCCGGCCACGTAATCGGCCACCTCGCCGCCGGCCAGCGCCGACTCCGCCACCACCAAGGTATCCAGCCGCCCGAAAGCCTTTTCGTAAGCCTCGACCAGATGCACGCCGTCGAGCACCGTCAGCCCCGCCTTGCGCCGCTCGCGCCCCGACTCGGCCAACTTCTTCAGTTGCTTGAAAAACGCGTTGTCGCGCGACTGGATCAGCTTCATCCTAGAAACCTCTGTTGGACGAGCCCGATGGGTGTGCGTTCAGAGTGGTGCAGAGGTCAAAGCCTGCAGGCATTCCGGGCATCAACAAGCGGTCAACTGAGGTTTCCAGGTTCATAGCAGGGATAGCTGCTTGGCGACCGGCCCAAAACTCTTGCGATGCACCGGCGAGGCACCATGCGCCTCCAGCGCCGCAAAGTGGGCTGCCGTCGGATAGCCCATATGGCGGTCAAAACCGTACTGCGGATACTGTGCATGCAGGGTCAGCATGCCGGCATCGCGTACCGTCTTGGCCAGAATGGAAGCAGCTGCAATCGAGGCGATCTTGCCATCGCCCTTGACCACGGCCTCGACCGGAATATCCAGACGCGGGCAGCGATTGCCATCGACCAAGGCGCTCTCCGCCTTGACCGACAAACCGGCCACCGCCCGCTGCATGGCCAGCATCGTCGCTTGCAGGATGTTCAAGCGGTCGATTTCCTCGACCGTCGCCTCGGCCACGCACCAGGCCAGCGCGTTCTCGCGAATTGCCACGGCCAGTGCGTCGCGCTTCTTCTCGCTCAGTTTCTTGGAGTCGTTCAGGCCGGCAATGGGCCGTGCCGGGTCGAGAATGACCGCTGCTGCAACCACCGGCCCAGCCAGCGGGCCGCGCCCGGCCTCGTCGATACCGCAGACGAGGCCCTCGGGAACGATCAGTTCAGGCATGCAATGACTGCCCTTGCCGCCTTGTCGGCCGTATTCTGGCGCAACTGCAGGTGGATGTCGGTAAACGCCTCGGCTACTGCCTCGGCATTTTCCTTGTCGCTGTAGAGCTTGACCAGCTCCTCAGCGAGCCTTTCCGGCGTCGCCTCGTCCTGCAGGATTTCCGGCACGACAAAGCGCCCAGCCAGCACGTTAGGCAGGCCGACATACGGCAGGTAAGCCATGCGCTTCATCAGCCAGTACGAGAACTTGGCAATCTTGTAGGTAATGACCATCGGCCGCTTGATCAGCGCCGCCTCCAGGGTCGCCGTACCGCTAGCCACCAGCGACACGTCGGCAGCGCCCAGCGCATCCTGGGCATGGCCAAAGAGCAGGCGGAAAGGCACTTCGCCGGCCTGCTGGCGGTAGATGGCGGCTTCGAACTGCAAGCGCGTCTCGCGTGTTGCCAGCGGCACGACAAAAATTGCCTGCGGCAGATGGCGCTCACGAATGATCTTGGCCGCCTGGACAAAGGTGTCGGCCATCATCTCCAGTTCGCCGCGGCGGCTGCCCGGCAACATGGCAAAAATCGGGTAATCCCTGGGCAGCGAAAGCTTTTCGCGCACGGCAACCTTGCTGGTTTCCAACGGAATGATGTCCGCCAGCGGATGGCCGACATAAGTCACCGGAATCCGCTCCTTCTCGTAGAGCGGCGGCTCCATCGGGAAGAGCGCCAACACGCGATTGACCGCCCGGGCGATTTTCTTGATACGCCCGCCTCGCCAGGCCCAGATCGAGGGGCTGACGTAGTGGATGGTGCGGATACCCGCCGCCTTGAGATCAGATTCCAGCCCCAGGTTGAAATCCGGCGCATCGACCCCGATGAAGACATCCGGCCGCAGTTCGAGCAGGCGCTTCTTCAACTGGCGACGAATACCGGCAATCTCCCGGTAATGCTTCAGCGCATCCCAATACCCCATGACCGACAGTTTTTCCATCGGCCACCAGGTATCGAAGCCCTGCCCCTGCATCTTCGGCCCACCGATACCGTAGAACACGGCATCCGGCAAATGCTGCTTCAGCGCCGCGATCAAATGGCTGGCCAGGAGATCCCCGGAGGCCTCTCCCGCCACCACGGCAATACGAACTGCCTTGCCCATATCAGCGAATGATGCCGCGCTTCGAGACCTCTAGGAAATCGACGAAACGCTGAACATCCGGCTGGGTCTTGGCATCCTCGGTCAGCTTCGCCTTCGCCTCTTCAAGCAGCAAACCAGACTTGTAGAGCGTCCGGTAGGCACGCTTCAGCGAGGTGATGGCATCGGCGTTGAAACCACGCCGCTTCAGACCTTCGACATTGATGCCATAGGGCTGTGCCGTATTGCCGGCCGCCATCAAGTAAGGCGGCACATCCTGCAGGATGACCGTACTGACCGCCGTCATCACATGCGCACCAATCCGGCAGAACTGATGCACGCCGGTGAAGCCGCCCAGAATTGCCCAGTCGTCGACCACCACGTGGCCGGCCAGCGAGGCATTATTGGCAAACGTCACCTTGTTGCCGACCTGGCAATCATGGGCGATATGCACGTAAGCCATGATCCAGTTGTCGTCGCCAATCGAGGTCACGCCACGATCCTGCACCGTACCCAGATTGAAGGTACAGAACTCGCGAATCGTATTGCGGTCGCCGATTTCCAAGCGAGTCGGCTCGCCGGCGTATTTCTTGTCCTGCGGCACTTCACCCAGCGAACAGAACTGGAAAA
>CAZDRS010000075.1:0-9687 GCA_964507585.1 uncultured Dechloromonas sp. | reverse complement strand
TCAGGCCTTCCTTCAGCGACAGCTGGAACCAGTCGCGGCAGGTGACGCGGTTGCCCGTCCAGTTGTGGAAGTATTCGTGGGCGACGACACTCTCGACGTTCTCGAAGTCCAGGTCGGTGCCGGTCTCGGGGTTGGCCAGCACGTACTTGGTGTTGAAGATGTTGAGGCCCTTGTTCTCCATCGCGCCCATGTTGAAATCGCCGACCGCGACGATCATGTAATGGTCGAGGTCGCATTCGAGGCCGAAGCGTTCCTCGTCCCATTTCATGGATTTCTTCAGCGCTTCCATGGCGTGCGGGCACTGGTCGAGCTTGCCCGGCTCGACGTAGATGGCGAGTTGCACGTCGCGGCCCGAGGCGGTGCGGAAGCTGTCGCGCAGCACGTCGAGCTTGCCGGCGACGACGGCGAACAGGTAGGCCGGCTTCTTGAACGGATCCTGCCATGTGGCCCAGTGCCGTCCGTTCGCCTCGTCGCCGGCGGCGACCGGGTTGCCGTTGGCGAGCAGCACCGGGTAGGTCGCCCGGTCGGCGTGCAGCGTGACGGTGTAGGTCGCCATCACGTCCGGGCGGTCGAGGAACCAGGTGATGCGCCTGAAACCCTGCGCCTCGCACTGCGTGAAATAGCCGTCCTTGGAACGGTAGAGGCCGGACAGGCGGGTGTTGTTGTCCGGATCGATGCGGACGATGGTTTGCAGCGTGCAGGCGTCGGGCAGGTCAGCCAGCGTCAGGGTCGTGGCCGATTCGGAAAACGGCCAGCTTTTGCCGTCGACGGTGACCGCCAGGGTTTGCAGGTCTTCGCCGTCGAGCACCAGCGGTTGGCCGGGGCGCTCGGTATTGCGGCGCAGCGCCAGGGTGGCGGTGACCGTGGTGCCGCCGGCTTCGATGACGAAATCGAGATCGACGGTATCGATCCAGAAAGCCGGGAGGGTGTAGTCCTTGAGATAAACGGTCTGGGGCGTATCGGTTTTCATTATCGGGCGGTGCGTTGGGGAAACCGCCCGATGATACGCCAACGCGGCAGCCGCATGCCGGCTGCCGTTGCGCTGGATCAGTCGCGGTCGCGACCGTGGCCGTGACCATGGCCACGGTCGTCGTGGCGCCGTTCTTCGCGATATTCGCGGCGGTCATCCCGGCGGTCGTCGCGATAGCCATCGCGGTAACCCTCTCGGTAGCCATCGTGGCGATGGCCGTGGCGCTCGCGATAGGTGGGGGCGTACTCGTTGCGGTACCAGTTGTCCTGGACGAAATAGACCGGCCGGCCGCAGGCGCTGTAGCGATCACAGTAACGGCGCCAGTCGCGGGCATGGCCGGGCGGCACGCGTAGGTAGATGGGGGGATAGGCCACCGGGGCCGGGCGGATGATCATCGGCTCGGCGAAAAGCAGCGGCGGGGGCGGAAAGCCGCCGATATCGAGGCGGCCGTAGAAGCCGGGCTGGCCGATGCTGACCGAAACCTGGGCGGTGGCGGGAAGGGCAAAGAGGGAGGCGAGCAGCGTGGCTGCAAGAAAACGGCGCAAAGTCATGGTGAAAATTCCTGTTGTTACCTGACGATTAAACGACAGAAGCGCCGAATTGGGTGACACGGTATGGAAAATAGTTGTCGCCGATTGACGACAAAATATTCAGCGCCGCCGCCAGACCTGCCAACGCTCGCGACCGGCGAAGACAGCGATTGAATCTTCGACCGCTTGGTCGGCGATACGTTCGAAATTCGGCTGGAGCAAGGCATCGAGTTGCTCGGGCAGGATGCCGAACGGCGGCCCTTTCATCTGCTCGCAGACGAAGAAATAGCCGGCCAGCAGTCCGCCGGGCGGCAGCAGTTTGGCGACGCGTGCCGCCCAGTCGGCCCACAGCTTGCGCGGCAGGGCGCAGAGAAAGGCGCGTTCGTAGATCAGGTCGAGCGGCTGTTGCGGCTGCCAGGCGAAGAAATCGGCGCAGGCGAGATCGACGGCGGCATCGCCGAGCACGCTGCGGGCCCGTTCGATGGCCTGCGGCGAAAAATCGAGGGCGGTGACCGGCCAGCCGCCGTCGGCCAGGTGCCGGGCTTCCCAGGCGCTGCCGCAGCCGGGGATCAGGGTGTGCAGCGGCCTGGCCTGGGTGGCGACGAAGGCGGCGAAATCGGCCGGCACCTTGCCGGCATCCCAGGGCGTGACGCCTTCGCCGAAGCGCTTGCACCAGAAATCGGGATGCTCGGGGCGCTGGTCGGATGGCTTGCTCGCGTCGTTCATCGTGTTCTCAGTTGGCGGGTGGATTGCTCGATCGCATCGTCGAGATAGCTCTGGTAGAAATCGGGCAGGCGGGCGCCGACGATGGGTTCGGCCAGCTTGCGGCCGTCCGGCCCGTAGAAGGCGACGACGGGCACGAGCTTGACCTTCTCGGCGGCGGCAAAGGCGGCATGCGTCGTCGGCCTGCCCTTGAAATCGCTGAGCGGCGCGGCGCGGTTCTGCCCGATTTCGCGGATGACGAAGCGCTTGCCCGGCTGCGGCTCGCGCGCCATCGGTTCGAGATGCTCGCGCTTGATCGTCTGGCAGAACTTGCAGTCGGCCCGGCTGTAGATGACGATCAGCGGCCCTCCGGCGCGGGCTGCCTGCCCGGCCTCGGCGCGCAGGTCGGCGGCGGGCAAAAGCTCGGATGCATCAAGAGCGGCCCAGGGGGCGCATGCTAGAATCAGCGCTCCCAATTGCCCTTGCCATCGTCGCATCATGTCCCGTCCTTCCAAGATCGTCATTGCCTCCCGCGAATCCCGTCTGGCCATGTGGCAGGCGGTGCACGTTAGAGATCGCTTATCTAGTCTAAATCCGGGGGCGGAAGTTGTCATTCTCGGCATGACCACCAAGGGCGACCAGATCCTCGACCGCCCGCTCGCCGAGATCGGCGGCAAGGGCCTGTTCATCAAGGAACTGGAAGTGGCGATGCAGGAAGGCCGCGCCCACCTCGCCGTGCATTCGATGAAGGACGTGCCGATGGTGATGCCGGAAGGCTTCGTGCTGGCCGCCATCTCGGCCCGCGAAAACCCGCGCGACGCCTTCGTTTCCAACAAATTCAACGGCCTGGACGACCTGCCGGCCGGCGCCGTGGTCGGCACCTCCAGCCTGCGCCGCGAAGCCATCCTGCGCGCCAAATACCCGCAGTTGGTCATCAAGAGCCTGCGCGGCAACCTCGATACCCGCCTGAAGAAGCTCGACGCCGGCGAATACGACGCGATCATCCTCGCCGCTGCCGGCCTGATCCGCCTTGGTTTGAAAGACCGCATCAAGTCCGTGCTGACGCCCGAGCAGTCGCTGCCGGCGCCGGGCCAGGGGGCGCTGGGCATTGAACTGGTCGATGGCGATGCCGCCATGGGCGAGGTCGTCGCGCCACTCAACGATGCCGAGACGGCGCATTGCGTCAAGGCCGAGCGTGCCTTGTCGCGGGCGCTGGGCGGTTCCTGCCAGGTGCCGCTGGGCGGCTACGCGGTGATCGACAACGGCCAGCTGTGGCTGCGCGGTTTCGTTGCCACGGTCGATGGCAAGGAAATGGTCAGTGCCGAAGTGCGCGGCAATCCGGCCGACGACGAAGCGCTTGGCCTGCAACTGGCGGCCGAACTGCGCGCCCAGGGCGCCGACGCCATTCTTGCCAAGCTGGCCTGCCACGCCTGAACGCCTGATGCGTGCTGACGGCCCGCTGGCCGGGCGCACCGTCGTCGTCACCCGGCCGCAGGCCCAGGCTGCGCCGCTGGCCGAGGCGATTGCCGCTGCCGGCGGCAAGCCGCTGGTTTTCCCGCTGCTCGAAATCTCACCGGCCGCCGACCCGCAGCCGCTGGCCGAGGCCGTGGCGCACCTGGGCGAGTACGCTGTTGCCGTCTTCATCAGCCCCAATGCCGTCGATTACGCGCTGCCGGCCATTCTGGCGCCCGGCGCCTGGCCGCCGGGCCTGCTCCCGGCAGCGGTCGGCCAGGGTACGGTCAAGGCCTTGCAAGCGCATGGCGTTGCCGGCTGTATTGCGCCGACGGAACGTTTTGATTCCGAAGCCCTGCTCGCCCTGCCGGAACTGGCTGCCGAGCGCGTGGCCGGGCGACGTATCGCCATCTTCCGGGGCGATGGCGGCCGCGAACTGCTGGCCGACACGCTGCGCGAGCGGGGGGCGAGCGTCGATTGCATCACCTGCTACCGCCGCTCCGGCCCGTCGGCCGGCGTCGTGCCGCTGCTTGCCGCCTGGCGTGCGGCCGGCCTCGACGCCATTACCGTGTCGAGTAGCGAAGGCCTGCGTTACCTGGTCGATCTGCTCGACGCCGAGGGCAGGAATTTCCTGCAACGCACGCCCCTTTTCGTGCCGCATGCCCGCATTGCCGAAAACGCCCGGGCATTGGGTTTAAGCAACATAGTCCTCACCGAAGCCGCCGATGCCGGCATTCTTGCCGGTCTCCTTGCTTATAATTGGCCGTAATGACCACCGAAAAAGACACTCCCCCCCCCATGAGTACCGCTCCGGCGCCGGCACGCCGCAATGGCCGGCAAGGCCCCTGGCTGGCCGTCGCGCTGGTCGCGCTGGCCCTGGCCGGCTGGCAATGGTTCGAAACCCGCCAGAAGCTGAACGACTTGCAGCAGGAAGTCAGCCGCAAGCTGAGCGAATTCGATACCGGCAACAAGGAAGAGCGTGGCGCCCAGAAGCAGACGCGCGAGCAGCTTGAAGCCTTGCAGGCCAAGCTCGGTGCCGTCGAAGGCCGCTTCAGCGAATTCCAGGCGCAGACCGAGGCGCTCAAGGCACTGAATCAGGACATCGCCCGTGGCCGCGAGGAAGCGACGCTGCTCGAAGTCGAGCAGGCGATCACCCTGGCCGGGCAGCAACTGCAACTGGCCGGCAACGTGCCGGTTGCCGTGCTGGCCCTGCAGACGGCAGACAATCGCCTGGCCCGTCTCGACCGTCCGGCCTACCTGCCGCTGCGCAAGGCGGTGGCCAAGGATATCGAACGCCTGAACGCACTGCCCTTCGTCGATATGCCGGGCATCAGCCTGCGTCTCGAACAACTGATCCTCGGCGTGGACAAACTGCCGCTGACTGCCTATGGCCGCCCGGTGGAAAAAAGCGAGAGTCAGAAAGCGGCGGCGCCCCAGCCGTGGTGGCAGCGTACCGGCGGCGAGATCTGGCAGGAATTGAAGGGGCTGGTGCGTATCCAGCGCTTCGACCGCGACGATCCGGCCTTGTTGGCGCCGGGGCAGGGCTATTTCCTGCGCGAAAACCTCAAGCTGCGCCTGCTCAATGCCCGCCTGGCACTGTTCTCGCGCGATCAATGGACTTACCGCAACGAATTGAAGGTTTCGCAGGAGTGGCTGGGCAAGCATTTCGACGCCAACGACAAGGCCGTTGTCGCCGCCCAGGCTACCTTGCGCCAGATGACGGCGACCGAGATCAATGTCGAACTGCCCAATCTGAACGATACCCAGGCTGCCCTGCGTAACCTGCGCCAGACCAAGGAAAAGCGGTGAGAGGGCTGTTCTGGATACTGGCCCTGGCCGGGCTGGCCGTTGCCGCCGCGCTGGGCGCCCGCCTGAATGACGGCTATCTGCTGCTGGTCATTCCGCCGTGGCGGGCCGAGGTGTCGTTGAACCTGTTCATCATCGCCCTGCTTGGCCTGTTCCTCGTCTTTTACGTCGTTCTGCGCGTGCTGGCCGCCACCTTCAGCCTGCCGAAGCGGGTGCAGGCGTATCGTGCCCGTCGCCAGCGCGACCAGGCGGGCCTGGTCTTCCAGGACGCCGTGCGTTTGCTGTTCGAGGGGCGTTTCGGCCAGGCCATGAAGAAGGCGACCGAAGCGCACGGTAATGGCACGGCCCCCGGTCTCTCGGCGCTGATCGCGGCGCGTGCCGCGCAACGCATGCGTGAGCCGGAAAAGCAGCAATACTGGCTGGAGCACGCCAAGACCGACGATCCGCGCACCGAGGCGGCGACGCTGATGCTCGATGCCGAAATGGCCAACGAGGAGCGGCGTTTCGGCGACGCACTGGCGGCACTCGGCCACCTGCAGGGCAAGCAGGGCCGGCATATCGCCGCGCTGCGCCTGGAATTGCGGGCGCGCCAGGGTACTGGCGACTGGGATGGCGTGTTGCGTCTGGTGCGCCAGCTGGCCAAGCGCGATGCCTTGCCTGTCGAGGTGGCCAGCGAGGTTCGCACCCAGGCCCATCTGGCCAATATTGCCAAGCGGCGCAACGACGCCAATCAGTTGAGCGCTTATCTGCGCGGCCTGCCGGAGGAAGAGCGCGGCCACCGGGTTGGCTTGGCTGCCGCCCGGGCCTTGGTCGAGGCCGGGGCGAATGGCGAGGCGCAAAAGCTGATCGAGGCCGTGCTCGACCGGGAGGATGGCAATGACTGGCAGTCGGAACTGTCCGCCATCTACGGCCGCCTGAGCGGCGGCGAGCAGACGGTGCGTATCGCCAAGGCCGAAAGCTGGCTGCGCCGCCATCCGGACGATGCGGTGCTGCTCATGGCCCTGGGCCGGATGTGCCAGCGCCAGCGCCTGTGGGGCAAGGCGCAGAGCTATCTGGAGGCTTCGCTATCCGTGCAGCCGACCCAGGAGGCGCATCTGGAACTGGCGCATCTGCTCGATCAGCTCGACAAGGCCGACGAAGCCAACAAACACTACCGGGCCAGCGCCCAGCTCAACGCAAGCTAGGCGCGCCTGAATCACACAAATCGGGGGAGGGGAAATGCTGAATATCGACCTGCGGAAAATCTACAGTTTCTACCCAATCGAACCGGCCCCCGACCCAGCCGCCTTGCCGACCGGCGGCGACATCTATTACGAATGCCTCGATTGTTCGGTAGTGGTCAATTCCGTGCCGCACATCAAGGCGGCTTGCGCCTGCGGCAACCTGGAGGGCGGTGGCGGCAAGATGGGCGTGAAAAACCCGGCGCGTGTCCGGGTGGTGAAAGGTAAGCTCAAATAGTCCTTAGTCGGTAGTAGCGGGTTATTAGCCAAAACCAAGGGCACCTAAGGCGCCCTCAAGTATTTGCTAGTAGCTAATGACTAAGGACTAGCAACAGCCTTCCAGCCAGTCCTGTGGCTTGAGAAATACCTCGTATAGTTCTGCTTCCGGCGTGCCGGCCTCCGGCTGCCAGTCGTAGCGCCACTTGACGATGGGCGGCAGCGACATCAGGATGGATTCGGTGCGCCCGCCCGATTGCAGGCCGAACAGCGTGCCGCGATCCCAGACCAGGTTGAACTCGACGTAGCGGCCGCGGCGGTAGGCCTGGAAATCGCGCTCGCGCTCGCCGTAGGGCGTATCGCGGCGCTGGGCGAGCACCGGCAGGTAGGCCTTCGTGAAAGCGTCGCCGACCGCTTGCGTCAGGCTGAAACAACGCTCGAAGCCGCCTTCGTTCAGGTCGTCGAAGAATACACCGCCGACGCCGCGCGGCTCGTTGCGGTGCTTGAGGAAAAAGTAGTCGTCGCACCACTTCTTGTACTTCGGATAGACCTCGTCGCCGAAGGGTGCCAGCGCATCCTTGCAGGTCTGGTGGAAGTGGGCGACATCCTCGCGCCGGCCGTAGTAGGGCGTCATGTCCATGCCGCCGCCGAACCACCACACCGGTTCCTCGCCTTCCTTGGTGGCGACGAAGCAGCGGACGTTCATGTGCGCTGTCGGGCAATACGGGTTGCGCGGATGCAGTACCAGCGAGACCCCCATCGCCTCCCAGGCACGTCCGGCCAGTTGCGGGCGCACGGCGGTGGCCGAGGCCGGCAGCGATTTACCCGTGACGTGCGAGAAATTGACGCCGCCGCGCTCGAAGAAGTCGCCTTCCTCGATCAGTCGGGAAATGCCGCCGCCGCCTTCGGGGCGATCCCAACGGTCGGTGCGGAATGGTTGACCATCAAAGGCTTCGAGTTCGCTGACAATGCGGTTTTGCAGTTCGGTAAAGAACTGCTTGAGGCGGGTGGTATTCAATCGTGTCTCCATAATGAAAAACGGGCGGCTCACCGAAATGAGCCGCCCGTCAGAGTCTTGCCGAGGCGAAAGGTTCAGCGACCGATGGCGCGGTGGCCGATATCCTTGCGAAGTTGCATGCCATCCCAAGCAATCTGGGCGGCGGCCTCGTAGGCGCGTTTCTGGGCCAGCTTGACGTTCTCGCCCAGCGCCGTTACGCACAGTACGCGACCACCGGCCGTAACGACCTGGCCATCCTTGTCGGCAGTGCCGGCATGGAAGACGTGGCAGTCGTCACCGAAGCTGTTGCCCTTGGGCAGGCCGGCAATGACGTCGCCCTTCTTCGGCGTGTCCGGGTAGTTGGCGGCGGCCAGCACGACGCCGAGCGCAATGCGGCGATCCCATTCGGCCTCAATCTGGTCGAGGGTGCCGTCGATGCCGTGTTCGAGCAGCTTGACGAAGTCGGACTTCAGGCGCATCAGGATCGGCTGGGTTTCCGGGTCGCCCATCCGGCAGTTGAATTCCAGCGTCTTGACCGAGCCGTCCTTGCCGATCATCAGGCCGGCGTAGAGGAAGCCGGTGAAGGGAATGCCGTCGGCGGCCATGCCGCGCACGGTCGGCAGGATGATTTCGCGCATCGCCTTGGCGTGCACTTCCGGGGTGACGCACGGGGCCGGGGAGTAGGCGCCCATGCCGCCGGTGTTCGGGCCCTGGTCGCCGTCGAAGATGCGCTTGTGGTCCTGGCTGGAGGCCAGCGCCAGTACGTTCTTGCCGTCGACCATGACGATGAAGCTGGCTTCCTCGCCGTCGAGGAAATCCTCGATCACGACGCGGGCGCCGGCATCGCCCAGCTTGTTGCCGGACAGCATGTCGTCGATGGCGGCGTGGGCTTCGTCCAGCGTCATGGCGACGACGACGCCCTTGCCGGCCGCCAGGCCGTCGGCCTTGATGACGATCGGGGCGCCCTGCTGGTCGATGTAGGCGTGGGCGGCGGCGGCCTCCGAGAAGGTCGCGAAAGCGGCCGTCGGGATGTTGTGGCGGGCCATGAAGCGCTTGGCGAAATCCTTGGAGGATTCGAGCTGCGCGGCTTCCTTGGTCGGGCCGAAGATCTTCAGGCCGCGGGCGCGGAAGACATTGACCACGCCGGCGGCCAGCGGTGCCTCGGGGCCGACCAGCGTCAGGTGAACCTTGTTCTGCTCGGCGAAATCGGCCAAGGCTGCCGGATCGGTGATGTCGATGTTTTCCAGCTCGTGCTCGCGCGCCGTGCCGGCGTTGCCGGGAGCGACGTAAACCTTCTGCAGGCCGGGCGTCTGCGCCAGGCGCCAGGCCATGGCGTGCTCGCGGCCGCCGGAACCGATTACCAGTAGTTTCATGTGTGCTAGTTCCTAGTCCTTAGTCATTAGTTATTAGCCGAGCGCGGGGGGCGTTAGTTGCTAGCGACTAGCAACTAACGACTAACAACTGTTTTTAGTGTCGGAAGTGGCGGGCACCCGTGAACACCATGGCGATGCCGTGTTCGTCGGCCGCCGCGATGACTTCCTCGTCGCGCATCGAGCCGCCCGGCTGGATCACCGCGACGGCGCCGGCTTCGGCCAGCACGTCGAGGCCGTCGCGGAACGGGAAGAAGGCATCCGACGCGACGACCGAGCCCTTCAGCGGCAGGCCGGCGTTCTGCGCCTTGATGCTGGCGATCTTGGTCGAATCGACGCGGCTCATCTGGCCGGCGCCGACGCCGAGCGTCATGCCGCCGCCGCAGAAGACGATGGCGTTGGACTTGACGAACTTGGCGACGCG
>CAZDRS010000074.1:0-9837 GCA_964507585.1 uncultured Dechloromonas sp. | reverse complement strand
GCGGTGATCGACATCGACCACTTCAAGAGCATCAACGACCGTTTCGGCCACATGGTCGGCGACGAAATCCTGCTGCTGGTTTCCCGCCTGATGACCCAGACCTTCCGTGGTTCCGACCTGCTCTATCGCTATGGTGGCGAGGAGTTTGTCGCCATTATCGCGGCCGATAACGCCAAGATCGCCCGCAATGTCTTCGAACGGGTGCGCCTGGCCATCGAGGCCCATCTCTTCCCGCAGATCGAGCACCTGACCATCAGCATCGGCTACTGCCAGGCTGTGCAGGACATCCTGCCGGTCGAGGTGCTCAGCCGGGCTGACCGTAGCCTGTACCAAGCCAAGCAGGACGGGCGCAACCGGATTTATTCCTACCATGATCTGCTTGCTTCCGGCGTTTTCGAGGAACAGGTCTGCGCCGAAGCCGAGTTTTTCTGAGGATTTTCCTCGCGAAACGACAGAGGCCGCCTATGGGCGGCCTCTGTCGTTGACCGCTGCCTTACTTGTTCGTCCAGCCGTACATCTTGTCCTTGTTCATCTTGTTGCTCCACGGCAGGCCGCTGTTCTGCCAGCCGTTCTGGAGGCGGAAGCCAGCCTGCGGGCCATCCTTGATCACCGCGCCCTGGAAACCGTTGATCACGTAGCGGGCATTGACCAGGCCGTTGTCGCGCAAGTATTCGGCGCTCGGCTGGCCGCGCTCGCTGCCTGAGCGGCACATGGTGATGATCTCGGTATCCTCGCCCCAGCCGCGCTTGGCCAGCTCCGCCTTCACGTCGGCGACAAAGTTCGGGTTGTAGTTCGGCTTGTAGTTGCCACGGCGATCGTCCCAGGTGGTGCGATCAACGATCAGGTAGGGAATGTTGGCATGCACGGCATCGGTAAAGCCGACGAACATGATCTCGACCGGGTCGCGCACGTCCAGGAAGAGTACCTTGGCGTTCGGCTGCTTGACCTTCTCGTAGGCCTCCTTGGCCGAAATGCCGAGCTCGGTGGCGTGGGCGACAAGGGCGGAAAAGCCGAGGGCGGCTGCGGCGATAAAGCGTTTCATGGTTCCTCCTCCTGATTTTATTGGAACCATAAGATTACTCGAATATTCGAGTCTGCTGCTATTTGCGGGGGCTAGCCGGAAAGACGGGGCGGCTCGAACAGCGAGCGGATTTCCACGCGCTTGATGGCCGGGTGATCCGGCACGGCATACATCACATCGACCATCATTTCCTCGAAAATGCCGCGCAGGCTGCGTGCCCCGGCCTTGTATTCGATGGCCAGTTCGGCGATTTGCTCAAAGACAGGGTGCGCTACGTCCAAGGCCACGCCGTCGGTCGCCAGCATGGCCTGGAACTGCTTGTAGATGGCGTTCTTCGGCTCGGTCAGGATGCGCACCAGCATGTCCTGGGTCAGATCGTGCAGGCGGGTGACGATGGGCAGGCGGCCGGCGAATTCGGGGATCAGGCCGAATTCCAGCAGGTCGGTCGGTTTGATGCGGGCGTTCAGGCGTTCGAGGATCTTCTGGTCGTCGCCGCTTTGCGTGGCGATGAAGCCGAAGGTGTGCGTCTTGGTCAGGATGTGGTCGAGCCCGACGAAAGCCCCGCCGCAGATGAACAGGATCTGCGTGGTGTCGATCAGTTGTCCATCCTTCAGCTTGACCGGCGCACCCTCCATGATCTTGAGCAGGGCATGCTGCACGCTCTCGCCGGAGGTGGCGCGGGCCTGGCCGTCCACTGCCTTCAGCTTGTCGACTTCGTCGACGAAAACGATGCCCCGCTGCGCTTTATCGAGATTGCCGCCCGCCCGGTCGAGCAGGCGATGCAGGATAGCCTCGATCTCGTCGCCGACGAACTGCGTCTGGGCCAGCGAGGTGGCGTCGGCGGTGACGAAGGGCAGGTCGAGAATGCGGGCCAGCGTTTCGCAGAGCAGGGTCTTGCCGGTGCCGGTCGGGCCGATGAGCAGGATGTTGCTCTTGGTCAATTCAACGCTGTCCGGTGCGGTCGCCGCCATGCGCCGGAAATGCCCGTAGATGGCGACGGCAAGGGTCTTCTTGGCCGTTTCCTGGCCGATCACATGCTCGTTCAGGCGGGCGACGATTTCGCTGGGCTTCAGTGCAATGGACATCGGGGCATTCCTTGACGGTAATGCCCCGATGCTATGCCGGTTTGGGCCGGCCGGTAAAGGCGCTTGCCGCGCTTTTACATCAGCCCTTTTCGGGCAGTTCAATCTTCACTTCGAGCACTTCGTAACGATCCTGCTTTTCCAGCGAGACACGGATGTCGTCCGGATTCACTTTCACGTACTTGGAGATCACTTCGATCAATTCGCGCTGCAGTTGCGGCATGAAGTTAGCGGCGGAAGCGCCGTCGCGTTCGTGGGCGATGATCAGTTGCAGGCGCTCCTTGGCCACCGCGGCGGTTTTCGGCTTGTTGCCGAAGAGCATGGAGAGCAGCGACATCTCACTTGCCTCCGAACAGGCGCTTGAGCAAGCCCGGCTTGACGTAATCGACGAAGCGCAGCGGCTTCTGTTCGCCAAGGAAGCGGGCGATGACATCCTGATAGGCCTCGGCGGCATCGGTTTCCTTCTGGTGGATGACCGGGGCGCCCTGGTTGGAGGCTTGCAGCACTTCCTCGGATTCCGGAATGACACCGAGGATTTCGACGCGCAGGATTTCCTGGATGTCCTTGTACGACAGCATTTCGCCGGCTTCGACGCGGGCCGGGTTGTAGCGGGTGATCAGCAGGTGTTCCTTGACCGGCTCGCGGCCTTCGACGGCGCGGCGGGACTTGGACTGCAGGATGCCGAGGATGCGGTCGGAGTCGCGCACCGACGACACTTCCGGGTTGGTCACGACGATGGCCTCGTCGGCGAAGGTCAGCGCCATCACCGCGCCATGTTCGATACCGGCCGGCGAATCGCAGACGATGTAGTCGAAGCCCATGTGCTCCAGATCCTTCAGCACCTTCTCGACGCCTTCTTCCTTCAGCGCATCCTTGTCGCGGGTTTGCGAAGCCGGCAGCACGAACAGGTTGTCGCAATGCTTATCCTTGATCAGCGCCTGGTTCAGGGTGGCTTCGCCGTTGATGACGTTGATCAGGTCGTACACCACGCGGCGTTCGCAGCCCATGATCAGGTCGAGGTTGCGCAGGCCGACGTCGAAGTCGATGACGGCCGTCTTGAAGCCGCGCATCGCGAGGCCGGTGGAAAAGCTGGCGCTGGTGGTCGTCTTGCCGACGCCGCCCTTGCCGGAAGTAACGGTAACGATACGGGTCACGTTGGGTTCTCGCTGGGAAAGTTATTGGATTGGGATAATTTTACCTGAGCGCCAGCGGGGCGACGTTCAGGCGTTGCTGGTCGCCTTCGCCGACCAGCGACACGGTGGCCGGCTGGCGGGCCAGGTCGGCCGGTACGCCGGATTCAAAGGTGCGGTAAAGGCCGGCCACGGAAACCAGTTCGGCCTCCAGGCTGGTGGTGAAGATGCGTGCCGCCTTGTCGCCGCTCGCCCCGGCCAAGGCTCGGCCGCGCAAGGGCGCATAGACGTGGATATTGCCGTCGGCGATCACTTCCGCGCCGGCGCTGACCATGGCGGTGACGATCAGGTCGCAGCCCTTGGCGTAGAAACGCTGGCCGGAGCGCAGCGGCTTGTCGAGGGTGACGGTGCGCGGCGCGGGCTCCGGTGCCGGCGGCGGTGCCACGGGTTCGGCCGGCGCAGGGGGCGCGCTGACGACTGGCGGCGGGGGCGCTTCGGCGGCCTTGGCTTTTTGCGGGCGACTCAGCGCATGGGCGCTGATCGCCGGCAACCCGGCCTGTTCCGCTGCCATTGCCAATTCAGCCGGCAGCCCCAAAGTGGCCGCCGCATGCAGGCCGGAAGCGCGCAGCAGCTGGCGGATGGCCGGCCAGTCGGCGGTTTCCGGCAGGTTTTCGGCGCTGCTGAAATCGAGGACGGCGAGGTCGTTTTCGAAGAAGTCCGGGCTGTTGCCGGTCAGGTCGGCCAGTGCGGCATGCAAGACCGCCACATCGGTGCTGCGCACTTGCGCCTGAATGATCTTCAGGGCGGTGCCCTTGAATTGAATCGGTGAATCCTTGGCCATGCCTGCTGCCATTGCTGCTAAAGGGGGCGAATTATCCCACAGTCGGTGCGGTCGTTTGTGGCGATTGCATGACCGCATGGCGCGCGCAAACCGGCGATTGCCGCTGAGCGGCGAGGTAAAATACCGGTTTTCCCAACGGGCTGCCGTCATCGTCCGGCTCGCCTCTTTTGCAGGAACACGCCATGTTGCAGAAGCTTTCCACCTTCGCCGGCATCCAGGGCCCGGTCGTCACCATCGTGCTGGACGGTTATGGTCTGCCCAAGACCGATGTCGGCAGCGCCATTGCCGCGGCCAAGAAGCCGACGCTCGACCGCCTGTTCGCCAACTACCCGAACATTCGCCTGCGTGCCCACGGCACCGCCGTCGGCATGCCGTCCGACGACGACATGGGCAATTCGGAAGTCGGCCATAACGCCATCGGCGCCGGCCAGGTCTATGCCCAGGGTGCAGCGCTGGTGTCGAACGCCATCGCCTCCGGCGACATCTGGCAGGGCGAGGCCTGGCAGCAGATTGTGGCCGGCGCCAAGGCCGGTCGCGGCGTGATCCACTTCATCGGCCTGTTCTCCGACGGCAACGTGCATAGCCACATCGACCACCTGAAGGCCATGGTCGAGCGGGCCAAGGCCGAGGGCGTCAAGACGGTGCGCATCCACGCCCTGCTCGACGGCCGCGACGTGCCGGAAACCAGCGCGCTGGACTACGTGGTGCCCTTCGAGGCCTTCCTGAAGGCTATTTCGAGCGATGGTTTCGATGCCCGCATCGCCTCGGGCGGCGGTCGCCAGTACATCACGATGGATCGCTACGACGCCAACTGGGCAATGGTCGACAAGGGCTGGAAAACGCACGTGCTGGGCGAGGGCCCGCAGTTCGCCAACGCCACCGAGGCGGTCAACGGTTTGCGCGCTGCGCATCCGGGCACCATCGACCAGGATTTGCCGGAATTCGTCATTGCCGAGAATGGCCAGCCCATTGGCACCATCGAGGATGGCGACGCGGTCGTTTTCTACAATTTCCGCGGCGACCGCGCCATCGAGATCACCCGCGCCTTCGTCGAGGCCGATTTCGACAAGTTCGACCGTGTGCGCTACCCGCAGGTGACCTACGCCGGCATGCTGCAGTACGACGGCGACCTGCAACTGCCCAAGCGCTTCCTCGTTGCGCCGCCGGCGATCAAGGACACCTCCGGCGAATGGTTCAGCAAGGCCGGCATCACGCAGTTCGCCTGCTCCGAGACGCAGAAATTCGGCCACGTTACCTACTTCTGGAACGGCAACCGCTCCGGCAAGTTCGAGGGCGAAACCTATGCCGAGGTGCCGAGCGACGTGGTGCCCTTCGAGCAGCGCCCGTGGATGAAGGCCGCCGAAATCGCCGATGCGATGATTGCCGCCATCCAGTCCGGCCAGTACAAGGTGCTGCGCTGCAATTTCGCCAATGGCGACATGGTCGGCCACACCGGCAATTTCGATGCGGCGCGCATCGCCATCGAGACGGTCGACCTGGCGCTTGGCCGCCTGCTCAAGGCTGTCGATGCCGCGGGCGGCGTCGCACTGATCACTGCCGACCACGGCAACGCCGACGAGATGTTCGAACTGGACAAGAAGACCAAGCAGCCGGCGCTGAACAAGGACGGCAGCTTCAAGGCCAAGACCGCACACACCCTGAACCCGGTGCCGCTGATCCTTTACGACAATGTGTCGGGCGGCAAGCTGGGCCTGACGCAGACCGAGACGGCCGGCCTTTCCAACATCGCTGCCACCGTCGCCAACCTGCTTGGTTACGAGAAACACGCCAAGTGGGACGACAGCGTGCTGGAAATCCGCTAGGGAAGCGCCGGTTTATTTGAATGTCGTTCCCGCGAAAGCGGGAACCCAGGAAAACCAAGGTACTGGCTCCCCGCTTTTGCGGGGAGAGCGAATTTTTAGTCTTTTCCCGAACTGACGATTTGCCAGGCGTTCATTTGCCCGTTTTCTTCAGGTCGGCGCTCAGTTTGGCGATCCGTTCGCCAATCGTCTTCAACTCAGCCTCGATAGCCGCCGCCCGGGCCGGATCGGCTGGTTGCGGCTTGCCACCCTCCGGCGGCGTGATTTCCGGCATCTCCAGCAATTCCAGCATCAGCGCCGTGGTGCGCCGCATGTCCTTGACCAGAGGCTGGCGTGCATCGTTGTCCGGCAACACGACCTGCTCGAACTCGCTCAGCGCCTTGCGCAGGGCAGGGGTGTAGATCGTCCTGCCCCGTTCGTTGAGTTCCTGTTCGCTGTAGGCCTTCTGGTCTTTCTGGATGCCTTGCATCACCTGGTTGAAGCTGTCCATGGCGAGTGAAAAATGTTCCCGGCTGGCCATCGCCTGCTTGAGGTTGACCGGGGCCGGTGGCGCGAAGGCGGCAATGGCCGCCGTGCCGGCCAGGGCCAGAGCGCTGGCGATGACGGCGCGCCGGCGGGCGGTGCGGGCGAAATGGGCCAGGTCGAATTTTTCCGGCAGCACGTAGGCGAGCAGGCAGCCACCGAGCAGGCCGCCGATATGCGCGGCATTGTCGATGCCCGGTTTCGAGAAGCCCTGGAGCAGGGCGTAGACGATGAACAGGCCGAGGCTGCTGGTCGTCTGCTTGCTGAAGGCCTTGGGCAGTTTGTCGCGGTGTTGCAGCACGGCGACGAGCAGCGCGCCGGTGACGCCGAAGACGGCCCCCGAGGCGCCGACCGAAACGGCCTTCTGGGCGGCGAAATGCAGGCTGAAGGCGCTGCCGAGCAGTCCGGCGCCGAGGTAGATGATGGCGTACAGGCGCTGGCCGTAGATCCGCTCGACCGTGATGCCGGCGGCGGCCAGGCCGATCATGTTCATCGCCACGTGCATCAGGCCGCTGTGCAGGAAGGTGGCCGAGAGCAGGCGCCACCATTCGCCGGCCTGCACGGCCGAGGCCGTGTTGCCGCCCCAGACCAGCAACTTGTCCGGTGCGCTGTTGGCCAGCCCGCCGCCGAGCTTGAGCGTAACAAGCCAGATGCCGACGTTGGCGGCAACCAGCAACCAGGTCAGCCAGGGGAAAGGCGCCAGGGCCTTGAGTTGTTGCTGGAATGCATTTTCCTGGTCGAGCTCGCGGCTCATTGCGTCCGCCTGGCTGGCGGCCGGTGAGTCGCTTGCCGCCAGCCGCTGGCGAATGGCCTGCAGCAGCGCTTCCTGCGTGGTGTTGTCGAAGGCCGTGAGGAGCAGGGCGGGCTGGGCCGGGTTGGCCCCGTTCCAGAAGCTGCGCCGATCTGGCCGGGTGGGGCTGGGGGTCAAGGCGAAGCGGAGTTGTTTGGCACCCTGCTCTGCCGTCAGTGACAGGCCCGTGATGTCGGCCCAGACGATGCGCTTTTCCTGGCCGGGCAGCAGGCTGGAATGGATGCCAGCATCGTTCAGCGTGACGAGGGGCAGGCCGTCGCCCATTTGGCGGCGCAGGAACATGTCGATCAGGGCGAAGACAAGCAGCACGAAGGCTGCGCTGAGCAGGATGGAGCCAGGGCTCCCCTTGCTGGAATAGGCGACGTAGGCGATGGATAGCGGGGCGCTCAGCCATAGCCAGCGCCGCGAACGGCCCAGCTGGCTGCCGCGGGAGGGATAAAAATGTTGTTCCGGGGTCGTTGTTTCGGTCATGGGGGAAGCCCTGGCGGAGGAATACGCATTCTAAATGACATTGTATTTTTTCGACTGTTCGACTTTTTCGAAGGGTGAGTGAGCCCGGCAGGCTGGCGGTCGGGCAACGGGATTCATAGAATCGGCCATTGCCTTTTTCCAATGCGGTTTGCCATGTTCGAACTATTGCTCTCCCCCGAAATCTGGATCGCCTTTTTCACGCTGACTGCGCTGGAACTGGTGCTCGGTATCGACAACATCATTTTCATCAGCATCCTGGTCGACAAGCTGCCCAGGGAAAAACAGGAGCTGGCGCGCAAGATCGGCCTTTTCCTCGCCATGTTCATGCGCATTGCGCTGTTGCTGCTGCTGTCGTGGATCGTCGGCCTGACCGAGCCGGTGCTGACGCTGTTCGGCTACGGCATTTCCGGGCGCGACATCATCCTGATCGCCGGCGGCCTGTTCCTGATCTGGAAGAGCACCGGCGAGGTGCACCAGTTGCTCGAAGGCGAGGAGGGCAGCGAATCGCGCAAGGTGGCTTCCAGCTTCGCCGGGGTTATCGCCCAGATCATCGTCATCGACCTGGTGTTCTCGCTCGATTCGATCATCACGGCCGTCGGCATGGTCAGCCAGGTGGGCGTGATGATCGCCGCCGTCGTCGCCTCGGTCGGCCTGATGATGGTGTTCGCCAAGTCCATCGGCGACTTCGTGTCGAACCACCCGACGATCAAGATGCTGGCCCTCTCGTTCCTGGTCGTCGTCGGCGTCGTGCTGATCGCCGACGGTTTCGGCCACCACGTGCCGAAGGGCTACATCTACTTCGCCATGGCCTTCTCGGTCGGCGTCGAGATGCTCAACATCCGCATGCGCAAGAAGACGGTCAAGCCGGTCGACCTGCGCGAGCCGTACGCCCGCGAGTTCGGGGCCGACTGAGCCGCCGCCATTCCCGCGTGGGCGGGAATGACCGGGGGGCGGCTCAAACCGGCGACAGCACCGCCGCCACCCGCCCCGGCTCGATGCGGATCGAGCGGAGCAGCCAGCGGGCGGCCTTTTCCTGCAGGCTGCCATCTTCGCGCAGCACGTAGACCGGCTTGCTGCGGAAGTAGCTGCTCACCATCTGGGTGATCGCCTGCCGCGCAATGGGTTCGTATTCGTGCGGCAGGGCCATGGACTGCACCGATTCGGCGACGGGTTGTTCAAGGAAAAAGGCCTTGGCAGCGTCGTCGTAGCGCAAGCCGGCGGTTGCCAGCAGGTCGACCGGTACGGCCGGCTGGCCGAGCAGCGAGACGTTGAGGCGGGCGGCAATGGTAGCCTTGCCGGCCGGTTCGCCGAGGTGGATTCTGGGCGCTTCGCTCAGTGCCACGACAACCATGCCCTTGCCGTAGCTTTTTTGCTGCGTGCCGTTCTTGTCGATCTGGGCCTGGATGTCGGCTTCCGAAAAAAAGACCTCGCGTTCCAGGAGCCCGGCGCTCCAGGCGCAGGTGTGGAGCAGCAGGGCGAGGCAGGCGAGCAGCGATTTCAGTTTCATGGCGATTCCCGATGCGAATGGGCCTATTTTCCCACTAGTTTGTCCTGCCATTGGCGCCGGTAGTGCACCGGTGCCATCCCCGTCCATTCCACGAAGGCGCGGTAGAAGGCCGAGGGGTCGGCGTAGCCGAGGTCGGCGGCAACCTGGGCAATCGGGTCGTTGCTCTTGGCCAGTCGGGCCAGCGCCATGTCGCGGCGCAGGGCGTCCTTGATGCCGCGGAAGCTGGAGCCTTCGTCTTCGAGGCGGCGATGCACGGTGCGCGGGCTGAGGTGCAGGCGGTCGGCGATTTCGTCGAGGCTGACGGTGGCCGGCAGCGCAGCGCGCAGCAGGTCGCGGACGCGGATGACCATTTCGCGGTCGCGCCGGTAGAGCAGGGTGATCTTGCCCGGGGCGCCGTCGAGGAAGGCGGTCAGGGCGGCTTCATCGCGGCGGATGGGCAGGTCGAGCAGGTTGGCATTGAACGAGGCGACCAGCGTGCCGTTGCCGCCGGGCACGGTAGGGGCGAAACGGGAATCCTCGGTGAAGATCAGCGCGTAATCGGCGAAGTGGGCCGGCTTGCGGTAGGGGAAGATCACGTTGTCGAGCGCGATGCCGCGTCCGGCCAGCCAGCAGGCCAGGCCGTGCAGCAGGCG
>CAZDRS010000073.1:0-9878 GCA_964507585.1 uncultured Dechloromonas sp. | reverse complement strand
GTTCATTCGTGCATCCAAGTATCGCTCGGCATGCTTCGATCTTGGCTTTGAGTTCGGTGGTCACCGGCATGGTTGGCTGCTCCCTATGATTTTTTCTGAGATTGGGAGGCCTTCTGTTCGGAAAGCATGACGAGTCCGGCCAGGACTGCGATTACGGCAATGGCGATCAAGGCGCCTTTTCCGCCGAGCATGGAGACAGGGGCGATGGGATTCATGCTTCGTCCTCGGTGAGTTCTTCGGATGCTTCATCGTCGCCAACGGCATCAAGCGGTGCAGCGACGGTGTTGGCGATGGCGGCCAGGGGAGACGCGGCGAAGAACGTGGAAAGCAGGTCAGCATGGGTTGCTGCAGGCTTGGTCTCCTGAGACGAGGCAACAATGTTCCGGCCCTGCAGGATACGGAACAGAAGGTAGTTCTCTGCCATGGCGCCGAAGAGCTCGCGCTGCTTGGCTTCAGTTTCCTCGCTGTAGTCTGAGAAGAAGCCTATGCCGACAGGGGTGCGAAGGATGGCAGCGATTCGGTCATCGTTGGCGTCCATCCGCCCGAGGATCTGGTCGACCACCTCGTAGGCCACCTGGTCGCTGACGTAGAAGCACATGCGGGAGACCGGGCGAACCATAGCCGATCCGGTTGCCGGCTTGGTGTCCGGTTTCCGTGCCTCGAGGTCCACGCCCTTGTCGATGTAGAAATCCCGCAGGCTTTCCAGGAAGGGCATATCCGGCACAAACCGGCCGGTTTCGAAGTTCTTCAGCTTATGGCCAGGCAGCCCGCTTTCCTCGATAACGTTGGCCTGGGTGAGGCCGAGCTGGAAGCGTGCGGCTCTGGATTGATCCCCGGTGATGGGGAGGGTGGCAGGGATTTTCATTCGCGCTCTCCAATGAATGCAACGATAAATTGCAAGTGCAATGATCGTAGTTCAACCATGGATAAATTGCAATAGCAACGAATCGTTGCATTTGCTCGCGAAAAAAAGGCGCTTTTGACAACGCCATTGTTACTTTGCCTTCTGGGCCTTTTCTCGGTCAGCTAAGAGCTGTGCCAATTGTTCCGCAATACGCAAAAAGGTCGGGTTCGCTTCCTTGTCCATTTCGTCGTCGAATCCCTTGTGCCAACCTCTCAGCAGGCCAAGCATCAATTCCATCACTGCGATCCTGTGATGGGGGTGCAACCTGGTGAAGCAGTATACGATGGCGGCAAAAGATTCCGGGTCAGATGGCCGGGTAGCACCATGCCTGTGTCTGTTCAGGAAGTTGTCGAAAGGCTCGTCATCACCATAGATTAGATACGAAGGGGTGATCTGCAACACTTCACACAGCATACGTATTTCACGAGGCCCTGGGCGGTTTGTTCCCAATTCGTACAAAGACACAACTGTTCTGGACAGACCTTTCCCATCTTTATCGGCGCGCTTCGTCAGCTCAGCCAATTGTCCTTGGGTGAGTTTTTTTGCTTCTCTTGCGTGCTGAAGTCTCTGCCCAAGCTCGAGTTCGGGCTCACCAGGTAACACCCCAAGACGTTTTGGGGAGGCGAAGAGAAGAGCTTCCGCAGCTTCCTTTTCGATAAATTCCGCTTCTTCAGAAATCTTCTGCAGGTTTTGTGGAAGCCCCTTTGAGTGATCGGATTTGCGAGACTTGCGCTTGGTTTTATTGTCGGTCATTGGCAGTCTAGACTGGAATTTGGCGAGCGGTAAAACCGTCTGGTAGCCCTTTAGTCATGCGGCTTCCAGCCAGTTGCGGTAGGCCCGCACTATAGCCCTCTGATCCCGTGGCCGTCAAAAATTGAGGGCATCCCCAATAAGTACCAGGCTAACCTACAATCCTGTTTGTTTGACTGAACGCACATAGGAGCGCGGAACCATGGGGAAGCCGGTAATAGGTCGGTGGCATTCGTCGAAAGGATATCCGGCGGTGACCGTGAATGATGTCGTGTGCGCCGAAATTAATTCAGATCCTGTATGGGCCTTCGAAGGAGAAGAATTCTTCTTGGTTTTGGCCAGTGTTGAAGGCGATCCAATCCCCCTTGAACTGGATTCCTGCGAATGGAAAAGCTATGTCGCGGAGCGGGCGCTTTCTTATCTGCACCGGGTGAAGTAACTCCCCGCGTTACCCACCGCGCCGCCGGCTCACGGTCTAGGCTGACCTTCCGCCAGCGTTACCGTGGATAACGCTATCGCGATCTGCTGCCGTTACCCAAGCCTGGCAATCTTGCCCAAAGCGGTCTGGATATGGTCGGCCAATGCTTCAATGCAGGGCTGGAAGGCGGTTGAGAAACGTTGCTCATTGCGCAAGTGCTCCAGGTAGCGCTGGGCAACCTGGGCCGCACGTGTCCATACCTCCGGCGGAATGTCGGCATGTATCGTTGCTTCAAGCAATGTCGTGGGGATGCCGCCGCCAGACTTGGGGGCAAACCCCATGGGGAGCATGTCGTAGGCAGGTGCAAGGTCGTACGGCCGGCCATGTTCGGAAACAAAGGAGATGTTCCCTGTGTGCATGTCCGTGTTGCCAATCAGCACCCCGATAGCCTGCAACAGCGCCGCGCCGGCTGCTGCATCCGGTGCAATACAGTCTTCATTTGCCAGTGCATGGGCAATGGCAGACCAGCCGGCGGCGCCGGCCCCGACAAACTCTGCATCGAGTGCCTTCATGCTGAATAGCCCACGGCGCCCCAATTCTCCAACGCGGTCGAATCGTTCCACTTCCAGGAAGCGCTGGGAGCCGAAATCCATGATTCGCGTACGTACGGCTGAAATACCCTCGGCGTTGAGCGTATCAAGCGCCAGGTGTTCGGCCAGCAGAAGATCACGCCATCGCTCGGTTACTGGATTGCTTTCGGGCAGAGTGAACTTGACGATCACGTGCTGTGGGCCGTCCGGTGTCTGGACGTAAGAGACGAACTTGGGTTGTTCTCCACCCGCCGATGATCCTGGCACCTCACCACGCGCCGCATGTTCGGCAAGCTGGATGTATGCATCTGCCTTGTCATTCGGAGCGATGGGGTTGCCCGCAGGCGCAGATAGAAAGGCCTCCCTGGCGCGATCCCCCAGCAGTAAATTGCCGACAGCGTCGAAACCATCTACGAGCAATGCCCGGAGTGCATGGGAGTCGTTCCACTCGTTGAGCTGGCTGGGCAGTCCAAGTAGCGCTGCTTGGCGGGCAGCGTAGTTGCGGCCGAGGTAGCCCTGTGGGCGCATGTCGTCTAGCCACCAGGGCAGGGAGTCGCTGTGCAGTGTCTTGCCGTCGCTCTGCAGCATTACGAATCCATCAGGGCGTACCGGAATCAATACGCCAAGTTGCCGGATGGTTCCTTCGGCGGAAACGCGATACACCGGAACTTCACCGATACCCCTTCCGGTATCGCGCAGGGCGTACTGAATAGATGGCCCGCCACCAATACGAACGATTTCATCTCCCAGGGCATTGATTGCTCGGGAGATGGTCGGCTGGCTCAAGCCAAGGCTGTTAACGAGTTGGCGAACTTGTTGCGGGCCTCGGCCTAGCTGAATTCGAATCGAATCGGCGTGTGCTGACACGGTTGTGAATAGCTTTATGAATAGCTGTGTGAATAGATTGATGAATTGAAATTGTACGGTAAGCATGCTTGCTTGGATAGCCTGGTTTAACCAAGGTTGTTTACCAAATCGCTCTGTAACTATCTGATTTCATGTGTCCGAAATGGTGTGTTTTCTGCTGTTTTTGGCGCATCGATAGCGACCTTAAGTGGTTGAGCCTGAATAGATAAGACTGGGTGTTCCGGCTACACATGGTGTGTACCGTGCACTGATCCACCCGCCCGCAAATCTTCCGCAGCACCAGGCGACTTTGTTATCCTCATACCCCGTTTGAATGGCAATTCTCAGGGCATGACGCAGAGTACGACTTATTACGATTTGTTGGGGATCGCGCCGGAGGCGGATCTGGAGGCGGTCAGCGCGGCTTACTTGCGTGCCGTGCGCGAAGCGGCGGCCGGGCAGGGCGATGATGCCGCATTGAAATTGCGCGCCAAACTGCTCAAACAGGCCTTCGACGTACTTTCCGACCCGGAGCGCCGGGCGGCCTACGATGCCGGGCTGAACGGGCAGAGCAGCAGCCTTACTTTCCGCTCGACGGCGCCCTTGCAGGTCGAGGTTGCCCTGGGCAGTTCCCGGCGTAATCCGGTGCGCATATTGTTGACGGTGATTGCCACGCTGATGATCGTTGGCCTGGTCATGCAGGTTGGCGTGATGTTCAACGCCTACAAGCGGGTCAACGATGCGGGCATGCCCAACGCTACGTCGCCGGCGGCTGAAAAGGCTTACCTGCAGGATATTTATCAGACCTACGGCATTCGTGCGGCCAGTCGCGAGGAGGCCGAGTTGCTGATCGCCGACCTGCGGCGCAAGGAGGCAACGGAGCGCGAGCAGGCTACGCAGCAACGCCAGCAGGAGGAGCAGGAGCGGGCTCAGAAGCGCTTCGAGGAAGAGTCGCGTCGGCTGGGGGCGCAGGTTACGGCGGCCAACCTGCGCGCCGAGGAAGAGGCGCAACGTGTCCGGGAGCTGGAGGCGCGGCGCAAGGAGGAGCAAGAGCGAGCCGTGCAGGACGCCGAGCGCCGGCGCCGGGAGGCGGAAATCAACCGCTTCCGCGGGCGTGGCGTGTCGAGCGACAACTGAAGTGCTCGTTCATATCAGGCCGGCCTTGGCCCTGTTGCTCTGCCTGGCCGCACTTACGGGTTGCAAGCGCAGCAGCGAGCGCGATTTTGTCGGTAAGTGGCAGTCGTCGCGGGCCGTTACGCCGATTCATCTGGATGCCAATGGCGAATGGGAAATCCGAAAGGATGACGGCACGGTGTTGCAATACGGCGTCTGGCGTTACGAGGATCCCAAATTGATCTGGAGCTTCAAGCAAGGCGAGCGGGTCATCGATGATCCAACGACGGTACTATCGGTCGAGCGCGGGGAGTTCCGGATTCGCGAGCGCGATGGCGCGACGACGGTGTTCAAGCGCTTGCCGTCAGTGGGTCAGTCATCGGGATAGAGCAGTTGTTGGGCGATTTCGAACAACTCGCGCTCTTCGAAACGTACATGGTTATGCAGTAGGGTTCCAAACTCCCCCAGGTTTTCTGCCGTCGGGTTGGACAACGCCTGGTTGAGCGCACGTAGCCGCCGGTGTTCATCCATGGTGCGGTGGACAAGTTCGTTTTGTCCGATGGCTGCCATCTGCTGCAACAGCCCGGCTTCCTCCTCTTGGAAATGCACCTCCAGTTTGTCCGGGAAGTCCTCGGTAATTGTCTGGGCAGCTTGGGTAATCGCCTCCGGCGAGCCGGAAGCTGCGGCAAAGCTGGCCAGGCGGGCCAGCTTGAGGGCGTGATGGTGTTCACGTGAATGTTGGAGCAGGGCGGCGTGGCGTTTCATGTAGAACCTCCCGGGGCCTTGCTGCGTACCAGCGTCACCATCGTGATGATGAAGACGATCAGTACCAGGCCGTTGGTGAGTGCCGCGTTCTGGCGCAGCGCAAAGTTGTCGACAAGTCCCCCCAGGATGCGTCCTGCCAGCGTCAGGTGCAGCAGCACCAGCGGTAGGTAAAGCACCGGGTGGTAGGGAATCCTGATCCGGGTGACAGCCGGAAAGATGATCGGCGCGTGGCCGAAGACCATTGCAAAAACAAAACCCAGGCTGATCGCGTGCAGTGCGGCGTCGCGCCATGGGTGGCCGGGGGCGAAGGCGCCGGCCAGTCCGAGCAGGCCGCCGACTGCCAGCCAGGCATAGCCGGAGAGCAGGCAGGTGGCGATGAAGCGGGTCAGGCCGGCCTGACCGATATTGCGCCGGGCGATGTCGTAGCGTAGCAGCCAGCCGGCAAGGGCGATCAGGCCGGCGCCCAGCACGCGGTCGGCACCCAGCGCAGCGGCACCAAGCAGGAGGCCGACGAGGGCGACGAACAGTTTTTTGGCGACCGGCGGGGTCGGCAGGAAGCGCGTCAGCTCCAGGCGTTCGCCGGCGATGGTCAGAACCAGGAAGAGCAACCACCACGATACAGCCGCTGCCGTATCGCCGAGCATTAGCCAGACCAGGTTGCCAAGCAGCCAACAAGCTGCGCCAAGTGCCAGGACAACCGTGAAGATGGCCTTCTGGCGGCTCCAGGCGACCAGGCTGGCGGCGATCAGGCCGAGTGCCGCCAGTGTGCCGAGTACCTGTCCGGCGACTAGCGGTGCGCCGGCCAGCAACACCAGCCCCCCCATTCCGGCCGCCAGCGGCGCCAGGTAGGCCCAGCCCTGGCCGATGGCAACGGCACGTTCCAGGCTGATGACGGTGCCGAAAAAGGCGGCGATCATCAACGGGCCATGCACGCCGGCTGCCTGCGCTGCCGGTGTCGGCACCGTCCAGCCCAGGCGGGCAAGGCCGGCCAGCACGCCGCCGAGCAGCGACAGCATGCCGAAAAAGAGGAGAGGCAGGCGGCCGCCCGGCTTCAGGTCGGGCATCGCTTAGTCGCCTTCGCTCCAGCCCAGGCGCAACCGGCATTGCTCGCTCATCATTTGCGGGTTCCAGGGCGGCTCCCAGACAACCCGGATTTCCACCTCGTAATCGGCGGGCAGTACCCGCTCCAGCTCGGCATAGGCATCATCGACGATCATGCCGCCCATCGGGCAGGCCGGCGAGGTCATGGTCATGTCCACCCACAGCTTGTTGCCCTCGTATTCGATGCGATAGACCAGGCCGAGGTCGACGATATTGGCGCCGATCTCGGGGTCGGCCACATGGCGCAGGGCGGCGCGAATCGCTTCGCTATCGGGGGCGGCAGTCATCGGGGCAGAAACGTTAGAATGCAATTTGAACCATCGTAGCAGCGCCGAAGCTGCCCGTATTTAGCAGGGAGCAAATTTGCATGGAACGTTTCACTATTTCGCTCGATGAGTCGCTGGCTCGCCAGTTCGACCAGCTCATTACCGAGCGCGGTTACAGCAACCGTTCCGAGGCGGTGCGCGATCTGATCCGGGGAGCCATCGAAAGCGATCAGCAGCGCGAAACACCGGCCGGCCACTGCGTCGCCAACCTGTCCTACGTGTACAACCACCACGAGCGCGAACTGGCCGAGCGCCTGACCGGCCTGCAGCACGACCACCACGACCTGACGGTGGCCGCCATGCACAGCCATCTCGACCACGACAACTGCCTGGAAAGCGTGATCCTCAAAGGCGCGACGGCCGATGTCCGGCACTTTGCCGATGCCCTGATGGCCGAGCGCGGAGTCCGCCATGGCAAACTGAACGTCATCGCACTGGAAGCCGAGCACCACCACGCCCACGACGAACACGGCGAAGCCCATGTCCACTACCGTCCCGCCCGCTGATACCCTGCCCGAATCGCCGCTGCCGCCGGGCGGCGAAACGGCCTGGATCGAAGTCATCCAGAAGATGGACGAGGTCTACAACGACCTCCTGCAATACGAAGTCGCCCTCGAAGAAAAGAATGCTGCGCTGGAAGAGTCGCACCAGTTCATCGAAAGCGTGCTGGCCTCGATGTCGGACATCCTGATCGTCTGCGACCGCAATGGCACCATCGAGGAAGTGAATCCTTCCTTGCGCCACATCGCCGGCAAGAGCGTCGAGGAACTGGTGCACAAACCTATTTTCGACCTCTTCGCCGATGAAGGCGAAAAGGCCAAGGCACGCGACATCTTCACCCGCCATGGCCGGGAGGGCATCCACGACTGCGAGTTCTTCCTGCGCGCCGGCGATGGCTCGACCGTGCCGGTGTCGATGAACTGCACGCCGCGCCTGTCGCAGACCGGCAAGCTGATGGGCGTCGTCGTCACCGGCCGGCCGGTCGGCGAACTGCGCAAGGCCTACTCGGCGCTGCGCCAGGCGCACGACGACCTGAAACGCACGCAGGGCCAGCTTCTGCATGCCGAAAAAATGGTCTCGCTCGGCCGCCTGGTGGCCGGTGTGGCGCACGAACTGAACAACCCGATCAGCTTCGTGCTCGGCAACGTGCTTTCCTTGAAGCGCTATGCCAGCCGCCTGGAGAGCTATCTCGGCGCCGTGCACGCCAGTGACACGGCCGACGATCGGGCATTGCAGGCCATGCGCCAGGAACTGCGCATCGACCGTATCCTGGCCGACATGCCGCACCTGATCGACGGCATGATCGAAGGCGCCGAACGCACGCGCGACATCGTCGATGCCCTGAAGCGTTTCTCGGCCGTGGACAAGGCGACGCCCGAGCAGGTGAACCTGAACGAGGTGGTCGAGCGCTCGGTGCGCTGGGTGGTGCAAAGCGCCTCGGCCAAGTTTGCCGTCGATGTCGATCTGCCGGCCGACCTGGTCTGTTCCGGCTCATCCGGGCAGTTGCAGCAGGTGGTAATGAACCTCGTGCAGAACGCCTGCGATGCCACCGCCAACCTGTCGGCGGCGCGCCTGAAGGTGAGCGGTAGCCGGGAGGGCGGCATGGCCGTACTGCGTTTTGCCGACAACGGCCCCGGCATTGCCGAAGCCCATCTCGGTCGCCTGTTCGAACCCTTTTTCACGACCAAGCCGGTCGGCCAGGGCACGGGCCTGGGGTTGTCGATCAGTTACGGCATCGTTGAGCGCCATGGCGGCAAGCTCAGTGCGCGCAATTTGCCGGAAGGTGGGGCGGAATTCGAACTTTCACTTCCGGTGGAAAGCCGCTAATCACTTGGCGCCATCAGGCGTGGAGTGGTCAGGCATGAAGTCAATGCGAACAATGACTTATTGATCTGGCACGCTCCTTGTATGAAGATGTTCAAAACCTTCATACGAGATGCCCATGGAAGCCCTGCCTAGCGACTGGCTGTCCCTGCTGATCCTCACCTTCGTGCTTGGCATGAAGCACGGCTTCGATGCCGACCACCTGGCGACCATCGATGGCCTGACCCGCTACAACGCCCGCACCCGGCCGGGTATGGCCCGCTATTGCGGCACCCTGTTCTCACTCGGGCATGGCGCCGTGGTGATGCTCATCGCACTGGGTGTTTCTGCCCTGGCCGGGCAGTGGGAGGTGCCGGCCTGGTTCGCTACCCTGGGGGCGGTCATTTCCATCGGCTTCCTGGTTGCCCTGGGCAGCCTGAACCTGGCCGCCGTGCTGCGTGCCGAGCCGCATGAAATCGTCCAGCCGGTCGGCGTCAAAGGCCGCCTGCTCGGCAGCTTGCGTCACGTCTCGCATCCCGGTTTGGTCGCGCTGGTCGGCGCCCTGTTCGCGCTGTCCTTTGACACCCTGTCGCAAGCCGCCTTTTTCGCATTGACCGCCACGCAATTCGGCGGCTGGCAACACGCCGTGCTGCTCGCCGCGCTGTTCATGCTTGGCATGCTGCTCACCGACGGCATTAACGGCCTGTGGATCGCCCGCCTGATCGCCCGTGCCGACCAGGTGGCGCTGATTGCCTCACGCGTCATGGGCCTGGTCGTTTCCGGCATCAGCCTGCTGGTCGCCGCCTTTGGCGCCGCCAAGATGTTGTCGCCGGCGGTCGATGCCTGGAGCGAGGGCAAGGAGCTGATTTTCGGTTTTACCTTGGTGGCGATCATCGCCCTGAGCTTTGTCGCGGCAGTGCGCCTGACGCGACGGCCTGTTCTGGCCTGACTGGCCGGGGAGGGGGCGGGAAACCGGTCTTTTTGTCGATGAAATTAAGACAAAAAATTATTTATTCCTACCTGTTGTCGGCGATGGCCGGCGTTGCCGCCCATGAGTCGACCGAGCTATCGACGGTCGAAGTGCGCGCCCGGGCCGAAAACCTGGAGGGCATTGCCGCCGCCGGCAGCGAGGGGGTCGTCTCCAGCCAGCGCCTGTCTGCCGTGCCCATCCTGCGCCCAGGTGAGGCGCTGGAGATGGTGCCGGGCCTGATCGTCACGCAGCATGCCGGCGACGGCAAGGCCAACCAGTATTTCCTGCGCGG